>CAMWQY010000006.1 GCA_947176355.1 uncultured Porphyromonadaceae bacterium | reverse complement strand
TAGATATGCCAAAACCGGAAGGAGTTAAAGCAGTGTTTACATACACCACTACAGCTGTCAAGAATCTAAAACAAGAGCGTTTCAACCTTAACGACAAAGTCTTCATAGACCCGGCTTCAGTCACCACAATCGTTTACTATCTCTAATTCACAACCGTCTACTATCTATAAATTAAGATAACCATTAATAATAAAGGTAGCCAAAACATCAGGCTACCTTTATTATTATTTAGAGTACTATGATTTAAGTCTCGATTTTGAAGCATACTTATCAGCTCGGAGAGCTGACATCATGTCCAAACCCCGGACTGAAGTCCATAAATATCAAAAACGGTCTCACCGATTTCCATACTTATGTAAATAAATCATCAATAATGCTTTTTTGATTTTTATTTCTTTTTAGATGGTCTAATTAATTTTGAAAGATAGTAGAAAGGATAATAAATAGGGAATGCGATTTTTTCCGGCACGCTAAAGATGGTAAGAGCTAATTTGATAGTTTCTTTGGATATTAGTTTTTTGTATTTCCATTTGCACATTTTCTCAATTCTACTTCCAGCAAATTGATTAGAGTAGAATATTCTTCTATCTTTTTTATTCTTTAAAAGATAGCTTGTGCCACACCACCATCTGACCAAATTATCTGTGTCATAACCTTGATTCCCTACTACTGCCTTGGCAATTTGTCTCTTTGATATATAAAATTTATTATCGTTCTCATAGAATGATAATAAAACAGCCATGTGTGGGTATGAATTGAATATGTTTCGATAGCCATCTATAAGGTTATCACAAAATACTTTTCGTTTGTAAATACTACATCCTATAAAAGAACTGTATTTAAAATAAGGATAATCTTGTTTCAAGGCTTCTCTCGGAGTAAGAATTGAACCTCCATTTTTCCATTCTTTATCAGTATGGGCTCCAACGTGAATTAAATCCAATTCTCCCTTTTTTATTTCTGTGATTACATCATCAGTATACGAAAAATCATAAATGTCGTCATCACCTATTATCCATATATATGGAGTATCTCCATATTCTACACATCTTAAGATATTGGCATTTCCTCCAATATTATATTTATTGGTAATAAATATAATATTGGGAAAGCTTTTATACTCTTCAGCAAGTGAATCTGTTCCGTCTGTTGATGCGTTATTTAGGACATATATATTGCAGTATTTAAATGGGCTACTTAAGAATTGATCTAAAGTGTGCTTTAAATACTCTTTTCTATTATATGTCGGAATGCATATAGTTAGTAAGTTTTTTATTTCTTGATCTGTATCCATATTTATCCGATAACTTGCGTTATTTTATATATGTTATGTATATTTGCATTTCGATTGCAATTCATCGGGCATGAAGGGTGCCATTTTCTCGAGAGGTGCGGAACTCATCTTTCCGTTTTCATCCATAAAGGAAGCAGATTTTGGGAAAAGGGTCTGTTCCGGATGCATGTGAATCTCGCAAATGACAGGGCCATCATGATTCAGAGCCTTGCTTATAGTTTCATCAAGTCCCACTCCATTTTCATTTGTGCTAAGATATGGAATTCCATACGCACCCGCAATCTTTTCCAAGTCGGGGCATTCGACACCGCTTATAGGGTTGCTTCCTGTAAAATGTCCCCCGAAGAAGCTTTTCTGAGTAGTCTTTATAGCAAGGTAACCTTCATTTTCCAACACGAAAATCTTGATTGGAAGTTTGTTGGTCACAATAGTCTGAAGCTCTTGAATATTCATTTGGAGGCTTCCGTCACCGGTCACTAAAATGGTTCTGCCATCAGGATTAGCTACAGCTGCCCCAATAGCAGCAGGAAGGTCATATCCCATCGCTGCACAACCCTGATTTGCAAAGACCCTGACACCCTTGTTGACTTTCATAGCTTGATATGTGCAGGTATATGCAGTTCCATTTCCTGTCACCACAACATCTCCATCATGGAGATCCCGGAATAGCTTGTCGGCAAATTCGTATGAGTTTGTATATCCTTCTGCTGAAGGATTATCGTCGATAAGTGTGGGAAGTTGATTCCGTATATCTCTCCCCCATTCAATCCATCTATCGAAATTTGGAAGGTCGGCATCTGCGACTGCTTTTTTGAACTTTCCGATAAAGTCAGAAAGGTTGCAATGTATAGGGAGATCAATACTGAGCGTAGGCTTTTGAAGTTCAGCCAAGTCAATATCTACCATCACTTTATATGCCTTAGGGGCGAGAAGATCGTATGCATAACTTACTTGGCGGATAGATAGGCGAGTTCCAAGCACAATCAGAAGGTCAGAATTCTGAACCATTATATTTCCAATTCTGTCTCCGCAGATTCCCGGTTTTCCAAAGCTGAGTTTGTGGTCATGCCAGATGATGTCACTGCCGCTTATTGCTGTCACGACGGGGATATTGAGCAACTCCGCAAGCTCTATAAATTCCTTCTCCTTTTTTGCCAATCTAACTCCATTACCAACATAGATGACAGGGCTTTTGGCAACTTTTATCTTTTCGATAAGCTGACTGATCTGCTTGTCGACAAGCTCATGCTTCACAGGATCTACAAGTTCTCTCCTATTAAACACTCTGAGTTTTGACTCATCTATCACAGCTCCTTGCACATCTAAGGGAATGTCGAGCCAAACAGGGCCCGGACGCCCGTCAAGCGCGATGGCTATGGCCTTGTCAAGCTCATATTTTATGTCGAGAGGATCTGTCACAGTCTTGGCATACTTTGTAATTGACTTGACCATAGCTACTATGTCAGCTTCCTGATCTCCAAGCTGACGCAGGTTGAGATAGGGATATGTATTTTTGAAAGTGGCTGTCTTGATCTGTCCGGAGATATACAATCCCGGGATAGAATCAAGATACTGGCCTAAAACTCCTGTAATCGCATTTGTTCCTCCGGGACCCGTAGTAACGTTGGTGACACAAAGTTGTCCTTTTGTGCGATAATAACCTTCGGCGGCAATGGCTGATGCCTGCTCATGGTGATTACATATATATTTAAGACCCTCAGTGTGTCCGATGGAATCATTTAGATGCATGGCCCCACCACCTGTCACGAGAAAGCAATGTTCAATATTGTGTTTTTCGACGAGATGCCGAAAGATATAATCAGATACCTTAATCATGCTTTTTGTATTTAATTATATTTTTTATTACCTTTTCAAACGGAGTGAATGTAATATCTCCTATCTCAGAAAGATAGTTATCGATGCTTGGGTTGAGCGACACCTGGTTTTTCTGTTCAACCGCTCCATAATCGCAAATGCTTCTTGATTCCGTCAATGCCTTAATCAATTCCACAAATTCCTTCAAAGGCCTTGTATCATTAGAAGCAATATTAAAAATAGCCTGTTGACAAATCTTGATATCAAGAAAATGACGGGATATTTCCACAATCATCTTGGCAGCATCTTCCACATATAGAAAGTTCCACGATTGCATGCACGTTGTAAGGTCCATCTTCCTATTATCAAGCATAGCCTCAATGGCACTCATCACAAGAGTCCAATCATGATCCTCCTCCCCTATCAAACTGAATATTCGCAGGTGAATGTAGGAAATGTCTAATTCTTTTGCCAATTTAAAAGCTTCTTCTTGGAGTTTAAGCTTTGCCTTGCCATACTCTGAATTCGGATTGCATTCTGAACTTTCAGTAGTCTTTCTCGTAGTGATTCCATATTCAGCCTGACTTCCGGACTCGATGAACACCTTGCAACCTAATCTCTTGGCAACCCTTAATGCATCCAAAGAGTTCTTGACGTTATTTTCCTGAATTTCCTTGTTATTTCTACCTTCATGGCCTGTTCCCGCCCATGCAAGATTAATGAACACATCAGCCTTGTCTTCTGAAGTAAGATTTGGATATTCCTCCATCTGTAGGCTCCTATAGACCACATCCTTTGGAAAGATAGAATCAGCTCTTCTTCCGATGGCAATGACTTCATCCCCTCTTTTAATCAGCAACCTCACGAGAGCCTTGCCTAAGAAACTCGTTGCTCCTGTAATTATGACCCTCACTTACTAATATATTCTTTTATCTGGCGAAGACAAAGGTCATACACCGGGATGTTATTGTATTGCTTATACCAATCTGTAGTCAATGCTACTGTCTGGTTGATATTCATTCGTGGTTCCCATCCGAGTCTGAAGTTGGCTTTGGAAATGTCGAGCATCAGAATCTTTGCCTCATGAAGAGCATTCGGATCGGATAGATCTCGTAATTCACCGCAGCCGTAGTTTTCTACTACTTTTGATGCAACATCCCATACAGTGGATATTGATTCAGCACGAGGACCGAAATTCCACCCTTCGCAATATTCGGTAGGATTTTCCCACATTTTCTTTGCAAGAAGCATATATCCACTCAGGGGTTCCAATACATGCTGCCACGGACGGATTGCCTTAGGCGAGCGGATATTTATTGGTAACCCTGCTTCAAGCGCACGGAAACAGTCGGGAATAATACGGTCAAGAGCCCAGTCTCCTCCTCCGATGACATTCCCTGCCCTAACGCTTGCAATGGATTTACCGTGCTTATCATACTTTTCAGGATTAAAGAAACTGCGGCGCCATGAAGAAATGGCTATCTCTGCGGCACCTTTTGACGATGAATAGGGATCATATCCTCCCATTGGCTCATTTTCGCGGTATCCCCAGATCTGCTCCTTGTTCTCATAGCATTTGTCAGTGGTTATCATAATCCCAACCTTGACACTATCTGTAGTTCGTATTGCCTCGAGGACATTAATTGTTCCCATGACGTTGGTCTGATATGTCTCAACAGGTATTTCATAGCTAAGTCTTACCAATGGCTGAGCAGCAAGATGAAACACAATATCCGGTTTATACTCATCGAATATTTCCTTCAACTTCTCTCCGTGGCGAATGTCAGCTCGTATATCGGCTTTTATCCTATCACCGATACCGGAAAGGACAAAATTGTCTTTATCCGAATATGGATCAAGGCCGATTCCTACGACTTCCGCACCGAGCTCGTTAAGCCATATCGAAAGCCAAGAGCCTTTGAAACCGGTGTGTCCGGTGACAAGCACTTTTTTTCCTTTGAAGAATCCGTCGAAAATATCCACGTCCATAGTCATATATATTGAGCAACAAAATCCTTGATCGTCTTTATCATATACTGAAGCATCTCATCGCTCATACCTGGATATACTCCGATCCATAGAGTGTTGTTCATGATAAAGTCAGTATTTTTCAGATCACCGACTACCCTATAACCTTCTCCCGACTTCTTCATCTGGTCGAAAGCAGGGTGCTTAAGAAGATTGCCGGCAAAGAGGTTGCGTGTCTGAATTTTATGAGCTTCAAGATACTTGGCAAGGTCGTTTCGAGTGAAAGGAGCATCCGGCTTCACTGAAATCAGAAATCCGAACCATGACGGGTTACTGTGCTTCTGTGGTTCCGGAAGTATGAGCCAGAGTGTTCCTTCAAGACCCTCTCGGAGAATCTTGAAGTTGTGGCGTCTTCTTTCCACAATGGCATCAAGTTTCTCAAGCTGAGCACATCCGATGGCAGCCTGCATGTCGGTTGCCTTGAGATTGTAACCAAAGTGCGAGTAGACATATTTATGGTCGTAGCCAAGCGGCAATTCTCCGAATTGTTTTGTGAAGCGGCATCCGCAGGTATTGTCCACTCCTCCCATACACCAGCAGTCGCGTCCCCAATCACGGAATGAATTGACAAGCTTGTGAAGTAGTGCATTATTGGTATACACTGCTCCGCCTTCTCCCATCGTTATATGATGGGGAGGATAGAAAGAACTTGTGCCAATATCGCCGATGGTGCCTGTCTTGCGGATTTCCCCGGCAATCTCGTATGTAGTGCCGAGAGCATCACAGTTATCTTCAACAAGCCAAAGGTTATGCTTATCACAGAATTCCTTGACAGCCTTAAGATCAAAAGGATTGCCGAGCGAGTGAGCGATCATCACGGCTTTTGTCTTGGGAGATAAAGCTTCCTCGAGTTTTGTCACGTCTATATTATATTCGGGAATTGTCAAATCTACGAATACCGGAATCGCTCCATATTGGATGCAAGGTGTCACAGTCGTAGGGAAACCGCAGGCAACTGTTATCACCTCGTCGCCACGCTTTATCTGTCGGTCGCCAAGTTGAGGTGAAGTCAAAGCTGAGAAAGCAAGGAGATTTGCAGATGATCCTGAGTTGGTGAGTGAGCAGTAGCGCACACCAAGCCATTTTGCAAATTCTTTTTCGAATTTAGTAGCCCATGGGCCGGCTGTCAACCAGAAATCAAGCGACGAATCGACAAGATTCACCATCTCGGCATCATCAAAATAGCGACCTCCATAGTTGACGAATGTCTCGCCCGGTTTGAATTCTTTCGGCTGTCCATGGACTTCCTTATAATATTCTTTAGTCAGTTCAAGAATCTGTTTCTTGAGTTCTTCTTTTCTATTCATAGATTTATTAGAAATTTTTGGGAATATCGCGATCCCATTTCATCCATGGTGCCGCATTGTTGACAAGCAGTTTCTCAAGCATGTTCTTCTCTCTTATATTATCCATGCATTGCCAGAAACCCTCGTGAATATATGACATCAATTCTCCTTCTTTGGCAAGTGTCTCAAGTGGCTTACGTTCAAATACACAGTCGTCTCCGTCAAGATAGTCGAACACCTCCGGTTGTAGCACCATATATCCTGCATTGATTGTAGCCCCGTCACTGATATTTTTCTCACGGAAAGATTTCACGGCATTGTCACCTCCAATATCAAGTATACCCTTGTCTTGAGCAAGCTTTACTGCTGTCAGTGTGGCTATCTTGCCGTGAGATTTATGGAATTCCACAAGTTTTGCGATGTCTACGTCGCAGACACCGTCGCCGTACGTCAGAAGAAAAGGCTCATTGCCTACATATTTCTGAATTCTCTTGATGCGTCCTCCTGTCATAGTGTTGTAGCCGGTATCAACTACAGTGACTTGCCACGGCTCACAATGGCTTTTGTGGACTATCATATCATTTTTGTTATCTCGAAAATCGAAGGTAACATCAGAATTATAGAGAAAATAGTTGGCAAACCACTGCTTGATATATTCCTGCTTATAGCCGGCACAGATTATAAACTCAGTAAAGCCAAAATGTGCATATTCCTTCATTATATGCCATAAAATAGGCATTCCCCCGATTTCAATCATCGGCTTGGGTTTAAACTGGGATTCTTCGGAGATCCTAGAACCATAACCTCCGGCTAAGAGTACTACTTTCACTTTATATAGGTCGTTTTTACTTTCACTTAATCTTTCTTTGGTATGTAGTAGAAAGGCATGTGCAAATTTACTAAAATTCTGTCATAAATCCTAATTTTTCAAAGGGAAACAGCCAAATCACTGCGAATGCAGTTTCTTTGCGATACGAATAAACGGTATATTATCCACTTTTGCAGCACATATCGGAAAATGAGAATTATACATCTTATCAATAATATGTTCCTTTTTCGACGTATTGCTTAGGTGGTTATTCCTGATGAGCCTTATGTATGAACCGTTTATGGCTCCAGAGCCAATAGGGAGGATCCCGCCTGATGGTAGCTTCGAGAAGCCGCATATAAGCGCGAGTGTAAGGAAAACTTTCACCGTCATCAAGAGGCTTGATCTCTTTAAATTCCAAATGATACTCTCCTCTTCCAGTCACTTCCACGTCAAGGTAGACATACCGGCATTTCAGTCGGTCGCCGATTATCTCTCCGCCGGTTATGTAATCGGTCTCAATGCCGAGAAATTCCATCCAGTTGTCGGCATGGTGTCCTTTAGGACGCTGGTCGCTGATAAATCCTGCCACGAACAGGCCGCCGTCGCGTTCCAGTTCCACGAGACGGCGGTAAGTGCTCGCCATCGGAATGGATTCCGAACCGAATCTTGAACGGATCTTAAGCATCAGTCTGTCCATCACCTTATCGTTGAGAGGGTGATATATCTGCACCATGGCGGCTTTGCTTTTGAAATGCCTGGTAATGGCGGGAACCCATTCCCAGTTGCCGTAGTGACCAAGGAAAAGAATTACGGAGTGACCTTCTGATATGGCGTTGTCTACAATTTCGGCGTTGCTGACCTTTAACCTTCTGTCAATCTCTTTATCTGATATGGAAAGGAGTTTGGCTGCCTCAGCGAAAGTGTCGCATAGATATCCGTAGAACCGTATGGCCCATTTCTTTCTTTGCTCTGATCCGGCATCAGGGAAAGCCAAACGCAGATTATCATCGACAATCTTCCTTCTATACCTGACCACATCCCTCAGCACCCAGGCTGCAAAGGAACTCACAGGATAAAGGCAACGGAGGGGAAGCCTTGCAAACAGAGTCACCGCACTCACCAGCAAATGATATTTTATTGATTCAATCTTCTTCATTTTTCCTGAAAATATTTTCGATACAGATCATGCATGATAATTTTTTCCGAGACAGACTGGGCTGATTTTATGTGTTCGATTTCAGCTTTATCACATCCCTCGTCATTTCCGACCATTTCCGGAGGAATAGCTGAAAAAGCCACATCATACCTTGATGAATCGAGCACACTGACACCCAATCCTCTCCAAGAATTCTCCTCGACACCAAGCATGTCGAGAATTGTCGGGAAGATATCAATCTGTCCTATAACACCTTCATATCTGCCGCAGACTGGAGAGTTGACAATGATAAACGGCGTGTATCGTCCGCTACCAACATTCTGACGGGCGAACTCCGAGGAGTCCAGTATTTCTTTCCTGTCTCCTGCAAGCCCTTCATGATCGCCGAGGATTACTATCATGGTCTCTTCGGAGTCATTCCTACCATTTACATAATCTACCACTGCATGGAGTTGTGAATCTACGTAATGTGTAATCGTAATGTAGTTTTCGAGTATCTTAGGAAGTCCAAGGTTGGAAATATTGAAATCAGGATCCTTCCATTCATCTTTCAATAGAAAAGGATGGTGGCCGGAAAATGTGATGAATGTAAGCATGGTGGGGGTATTCTCGGGCCACAACTCACCCTTTTTCAGGAGAGTGAGAGACTGTCGGAAAAATGATTTGTCTGTAATACCCCGGAAGATCATCTCATCCTTGATCCAATCATTATGGGTGAATATTGAGTCGTAGCCGAATGCTCTTTCCACCGCCAACATGTTCCATGTAGTGGGTTTGTCGGTCGTCATCAGGATGCTCCGGGCATTTCTGTCATTCTTCAAAATCTTATTAAGGCTCGGATAGACCCTGTCGGAGTATTTCATACTGTAGACCGCATTGGAAGTCGGTAAAAGGCCAGATGTATATATAAGCTGTCCGTCAATGCTATGTCCGCTGCATACCTGAGTAAGCACATGGGGAGCATAGAATGAAGATGAATCATTGACCAGGTTATTGAGGAAGGGTGTGATCTCCTTTCCATCTATCTTAAGGCCAATGGGCCAGCTTTCCAGAGATTCGCAAATCACCATCACAAGGTTTTTCCTTGAAGGGATGCAGATGTTGGGAGTGTATTTCTCCTTATGTTTGGCAAGCCACTCTTCCACTGCTCTCACTTCTTCGGGTGAAGGGTTCTGCATTCTTTCTTCTTCCATTAGTTTGAAAACGATATGTCCGGCGATTGTATAGGTCGGGACTCCGGAAGTGAAGGTCATCCATTCCTGGACCAAACGGTCATATGCCCTGTAGAATCCTCCCAGGCATAGAATGTAAAAATATGAAACTACGGCGAGAATCCCCGTAGTCGCGGCATAGGGTCCGAGATTTCTTCCCTGGGTTACGGACTTACGTAACAGGCAATAAAGCAACATTACAATGAAAATGACTACGAATCCGATGTCGCTCCATCTCATGTTGGGCCAGATACTACTTGTGAAGTCTTTCATATTGCCGGCAATAAAGTAACTTTCAGGCGGAATGGCAGAGAAGTAGGTGCGGCAATAGATCAGATTGGCTTCCGAGACCAACGCGATGATCAGAATCGTAAGGAGAGCTACGATTCTATTTCTGGTAAGCATCCATGGCGCGAGTAGAAGAAGGGCAGCAGTCATATTGACCAGATAGAGCTGAGGATTACTCATGGCCCTGAACGTTGTCGACATGCACCAATCTATGACAAACCATATTAAAGTGGCGAGGACGCCAGTCAGCATCCAGGCATTGTCTTCCTTGATCCATCCGAATGTCCATCTCATAATTCTTTTCATATTTGCCCACATACAATAAGATTTTGAGAAATTGAATATATTACGAATTAAAGATCAGTCAATGTTCCGTCTTCATTTGAAGAGAATCCGATTGATTGAATATTCTACCTGTCTCATAAATATAGGCCCGGCCATTCCTTTGATCCGGCTCCAGATAGTTACCTTCACCCCATTCGTTCCATGCCTTAATGAATAAATATTCTTGATTGCATTCTCTTGAACTGAGCAATTCCTTTACTCTTCGACACAATCGACCCCAGAGTTGGGGACTATCGTTTAAAAGAATAATACCGTTCTTACCGCTTCGCGGTGAATGATCAAATGTGGGATCTATACAGGGAGTGACATCAGGAAGTTGGCTGAACCTATCGCAAGCTATATCAACATAATACTTATATTCCACCATCTTACGAGGCAGCCCGACCATAATACGGAAGACCTTCCTAAGCATTTTTGGAATAGAGCGAAAAGACGACAGATATGCATCCTTTAACGCATCATAAACGATCCGATCATATTTGATTCCTGCCTGATAAAACTCTTTCAACTGTCTATGCCCCTGAATAAAAGCAAAGAATTCAAAACCGGACAAACCATTTTCTTTGGCAAGCCTGTTCCATACCTGCATGAAGATGTTGAGTTGCGGAGAATCATAAGGGGAGAATATTCCGAATATCAATCGATCATCTTCAGTGCGCATATACCTTTTATCCTTAAATGCAGGAAGCATGGCATTAAAATGATCTACATAATCCTCTTCGCCAGGATATGACTGCTCCATCAGTAGTCTATCCGATTTATTTGGATCCCATGTCTTCTGAAACCAAGAATGATTTGCCCAACATAAGCAGAAAGGGAAATCAGGATGTCCGGATTCCATCACCTGCTGGAATACTTCAGAAAGCAAGCGCTTGCCATTGCCAAACCAATAATGCCAATAACAAAAACCATCAATTCCAGCTATACGGGCCAGTTGCGCCTGTTTTTCCCTTACCTCTGGCACTCTCAAATCATAAAATGAGAGTTCCTGTGGCAATCTTGGCTGATGATGACCCCTGAACAAGGGTTTAGCTTTCGCCACATTCGTCCATTCCGTGAATCCAGGCTGCCACCATTCATCATTCTCCGGAGTCGGATAGAACTGAGGAAGATAAAATGCAATGACTTTTACTTTTGACATATTTAAACTCGATTATAAATTATGGAAAGACTAATCTTTTGACATATATGTCTGAACAAGCTGATCATTTGAAGGCATTTAAAGATTTGAACAACCATTTGATGGAGTGAAGACGAGAGTAGTTGTCGGCGTTACCATAGCGCATCAATACCCTGAACCATAAAGAAGGCCTGTAGCCACTCTGATCCATGTCCCGCAACAGGTCTGCATACCATTGACTGGCACGCACATCATCACCGGAAAACCGCATATCCTTGAGAATACGCTCAAACAAGACAAGACGAAACCAAATCAATGCCCTCCGAAGACGATCATTCATTCTGCCAGACGGTACTAACCGAAGCATAAGGGAATAATATCGAGATTCGTATTCGCTCGTCACGCGGAAGGTTCTTGTCACCTGCCCGGGATGCCGGCGATACCGATAGTTTCTTTTCTTTGAATAGACCACCTTTCCCTTTGCTGACAGAGCCAGCCGAAATAGCATCAACACATCCTCCCCCCATACTATCTCACGCGGGAACTCCAATGCGTCTATGGATTCAAAAAGCGATCTACGAAACAATTTAAGCCATGGTACGGTAGGAAATCTCCTCATTTCGAGTAAATCATAAATCAGCTGTTCCGGCGATACGACCTTGTCTTCAGGCATCTTTCCTATTATCATGTTGGTATCGGCCGACATCAAGGGAATCCAGGAGCTGATGATGTCTTCGGATACGGTATCATCCGCATCTACGAACATGATCCACTCCCCTCTTGACGCATTGACTCCGGTTTTCCTTGCCGCCGTGACCCCTTGGTTTGACTGCCTAATCAGCTTTACGCCGGCGTATCGCTCCACTTTTTTAAAGCCATCATCAGTAGAACCGTCATCTACCACTATCACCTCGATGGAACTGCATTTCTGATTCAACACACTGTCGAGGCATTCCTCTATATAATCAGAACAATTATACAAAGGAATTATGACTGAGACCAACGTATTGCTTATTTCTTCCATATCGGACTGTGTTTTTTATTGTGCAAAATTACGATTTTTATTCCACATAAGCAAATATCAATCATTCATATTCCTGAAGGCATTGAAATTTAAAAAATCCATTTGCATATATAAAGGATTTTTTATAATTTTGTATTGGCGGAATATACTTCGCAATATTGAAACTCATAAATTATGGATATTGACTTTATAGTGACATGGGTCAATATGGACGACCCGGAATGGAAGAAGGAATTCAATCAATATTCTGGAAAAAAGGATATAGAGAAGAATGGAGTCGTTGATGCCCGTTTCCGTGACTATGGTTTTTTGAAATATTGGTTTCGTGGGGTAGAAAAATTCGCCCCATGGGTCAGGAAGATTCACTTCATAAGTTCAGGGAATCCTCCTGAATGGCTTGATGCGGACAATCCGAAACTCAACATAGTGCGCCACAAAGACATAATTCCGGCTGAATTCCTGCCGACATTCAACTCAGTGGTTATAGAGCGCTACATGCACCTGATACAGGGGCTTTCCGAACACTTCGTCTACTTCAATGATGATTTCTACATCATCAGGCCCGTCAAGCAAGACCGATTCTTTAAGAACGGTCTACCCCGCGACATAGCGGCTTTTCTCTACAATCCGGCATGGTCGCAATGGTATAAGACACTCAACAACAACATAAGGATCATCAACCAACACTTCGACAAGAAGGAAGTCTTGAAGCGCGACTATGAGAAATGGTTTGACAAAAGCTACGGATCAAAGGCACGCTGGAACCATATCCTTCAGCTATATGGCAAGTTCATCACGCTACGCACCCCTCACAACGCGCAGTCCTACCTCAAGCAGACATTCTTCGAAGTGTGGGAGGCTGCAGGGAAGGAACTTACGGAGACTTCGGTAAACAGATTCCGCTCCGTCACTGACTATACTCCAGAGCTTTTCCGCACATGGCAGATCTGCCGAGGCAATTTCGAGCCTTACAATACTTATGCTGATACAAAAATGTTTCCGCTCCTTATCAAGTCAAAGCAAGCCATAAGAGCAATCCGTGAGCAATCCTATTCATTGATATGCCTCAACGACCACGCGAATATCCGCAACTACAATCAAGTAATGGAAGAGCTGCAGAATGCATTCGAGAGTATCCTCCCAGAAAAATCCTCATTTGAGCTTCAGTAATATCCAACAAGAATAGCCGACGAGTCATGAACAAAGTAGCCGCAGAAATAATAGCCGGAGTCATTCCTCACAAGATGACAAGAAACAGATGGAGGGGAATATTGCGTTACGGGCCATTCAATGCCGTGAAGCTCCTGTGGAGCCTTTGGAGGGACAAGAGCGTGCCTGAATATGAGATCGGAATTTGTGCGATAGCCAAAGACGAGGGCCCGTATTTCAAGGAATGGATAGAATGGCATCAAAAAATCGGGGTTGAGAAGTTCTATATTTATGACAACGATAGTACTGATAACACCAAAGAGATACTTCGGCCTTATGTAGAGGCTGGAATTGTAGAGTATACTTATTTCCCCGGATTTAAAAAACAGTTGGAATCGTATGACGACTGCCTGAAGAAGCATAGATTTGATACACGTTGGATCGCCTTCATAGATCTCGATGAATTCATAGTGCCCGTCAAGGACAAGACCTTGCAGGAATTTCTGAATCGTTTCGAAGCCTATCCGGCAGTAGAAGTAAACTGGCTTATATTCGGCAGCGGAGGAGAAAAGCAGCATCGACAAGGCACGATGATGGAGCGCTTTAGATACCATTCGCAACCTGACCATTATCTCAACCGCCATGTCAAAAGCATCGTCAATCCGCGTAGGGTCTTTTCGATGATTGGATGCCATGAAGTGGCCCGCATATCCGGCAAAGCCGTAGACTCACATGGCGAGCCAATCACCAAGAATTTCAGAGACCGCGAGCCCCAACAGGATATCATTCGCATTAACCACTACGCCGTGCGTTCGTATCAGGAATTCAAGGAGAAGCAAGACAAAGGTCGAGCGGCAGGAAAAACCAGAAGGATCAGCGATGAATACTTCACCCGGTTTGACCTCAACGACATCAAGGACGATATGGAATATGAATGATCAGCTATAGCTCGAAAGATGATTTCTCGGGAAAACGCTTCGCAAGAAAGGCTGCAGCATATTTTCTATCCTCTTCCTTGCAATGTTCGGAATCATTCATGCAGAAAAAGATCGGATTGAGGCTATCGATCTTTCCATAAGCTTCCTTATTATATAGGCTAATTTTCATAGACTCGTCTTTTCCAACATACTTGAGCGCTCCTTTGCCATCGGCAAGAGCCCCATAGCTGTAAATACTTCTATGGACATCATCGTAATCGCGCTTATGATGAGTAAGTATCTTACCTATCTCATTCATATATAATCCACGTATTTTTTTGATATGGCTCGCCAGGAAAGCATCGATATTATGATGAGGTTTACCCTGATAATATTTCCCGAAAGTTTGCTCTATCATGGCAGCACTATGGTCGAGCTTGTGATTGTAAAGGCCCGATCGAGCATGCAGAAGTTTTTCTTTAAGGAAGATCCAGAATTTTCTTAAATGTCGTTTTTTCAATCTGACAATGGGGAGACCTTCGGGAGTGAAAAAATCCTCAGGAGTTGTAGGACGATTGAGAAACATATCATCGTTGGAAAAAAGGAAATGTTCGCTAAGTCCGGGAATATCCGCTATGAAATGTTCTATCACAGAAGAATTGAAACAAGGTATACATTTTGGAGGGAGAATCTCGCGATGGTCGACAATACAAACTTTGGGATTCTCCTTATCAAGCCATTCAGGCGTCTGACTATCAGTGACTATAAAAATCCTGTTGATCCACGGGGCA
Source organism: uncultured Porphyromonadaceae bacterium (assembly GCA_947176355.1). GTDB lineage: Bacteria > Bacteroidota > Bacteroidia > Bacteroidales > Muribaculaceae > Lepagella. The sequence goes on along the minus strand of CAMWQY010000006.1, from coordinate 5,916 downwards.
TATCTTTCGATTGACCTAAGGCTGAACAACAGTTCATCATGATTGGCATAACGCCCTTCGCAGTTAGCGCTCGATTTCGACTCAGCCTCACCCAAAGTAGTCCTTTTCTTAGCCTGCCATACAGGGTCGTTGCCATCAACCCAAAGGTATACTAGATCAATATCTCCTATCTTGTCGAATTCCTGTCTTTTTGAAGCATCCATATCTATTGCATATTTTACTAAACAAAATTAGCAAAAAAATTTCATCCATGCTAAATAATTCGGAATTAATTACTAATTTTGTAACATTATTTATCTTTTAAGATAGAAATTAAGTGGAAATCGAAGCAGGGAATTTTCCGGTTGATTTTTTCACTTCACTTTAAACAACAATATCATGACACGTCTAAAAAAGAAACTACATAGATGGACAGACGTCACAGTACGTTTTATCGGCCCGCTATTACCCGATAAACTATTTCTTTCCATGCTCTTCCGCGTGAGAATGGGATTCTGGATGGATTGGAAAAATCCCAAAACATTTAATGAAAAACTGAATTGGCTCAAGATTCACAACAGGAAACCACAATATACAGTAATGGCCGATAAGGTCAAGGCAAAAGAATATGTAGCATCAATCATAGGAGAAGAGCATATCATACCTACCTTGGGAGTATGGAACCGAGCGGAAGACATCGATTTCGACAGTTTGCCCGATAAATTCGTAATCAAATGCAACCATAATACCGGTTTGGGCATGTATATATGCAAAGACAAATCCAAGATGGATGTGGAAAAAGTAAGGAAGAAACTTAAAAGAGGTCTTCGACAGCATTTCTACAGGCACTATCGTGAATGGCCATATAAGGATATACCGCCTCGAATAATCGCGGAAAAACTCATTGAAGATCCTAATTCACCGGAACTGAAAGACTACAAGTTCTTTTGCTTTGACGGCAAGCCTTTTATGATGTATGTCTCCAGAGATATATCCGAGGATGCTCATACCGACTTCTTCGACATGGACTACAACCGACTTCCAATAAGAATGAAAGACCCTAATTCTGAAGTCCCTCCCGAGAAGCCGTTAGGTTTTGAGAAGATGAAGGAGCTGGCCACAAAACTGTGTGCCGGTTTGCCTCACATAAGGGTTGATTTTTACGATGTCAACGGTCAGATCTATTTTGGAGAGCTTACATTCTTCCACAACTCAGGTTTTGGGAAAGTATCCCCAGAAGAATGGAATCTGAAACTCGGCAGTATGATACCCATTGAATGAATCTGCAAATAACAACGGAGAAGATCATCGAAACGATCCTCCCCGTTGTTGTTACATTATCAGTAATGTTGAATCATCTCACGCATTATGGCAAGCCGAGAGGATTACTTCCGAAACAGTAGGATGGCCGAAAATAACATTTTGGATATCTTCAAGAGTCATCGCAGCATTCATAAGGTCGGCACATTGCTGGGCGAGGTCGGCAGCTTCAATTCCCATGATATGGGCACCGATAAGTCTACCATCGTCTTTACGGAATATCAGTTTGCAGATTCCGTCCGGTTCTCCCATGGCAAGAGCCTTGCCATTTGCTCGGAAGAAACTCTGTCCCTTACGGATTTCAATTCCCTGAGCTTTACAATCCTCCTCAGTCATGCCAACCATAGCGCATTCAGGCACCACAAAGACAGCACTCGGCACAATACCAAAGTTGATTTTATCTTCTTTGCCGTCAATAGCATTTAATGCATGAATGCCCTGGAAAGTAGCGACATGAGCAAGCATCATCTTGGCATTGACATCACCTATAGCATAGATATGAGGAATATTCGTGCGCATCCAATCGTCAACTACAATGCCTTTGGAAGAATATTTTATACCGGCGGCATCAAGATTCAGACCTTCTACGCGCGGAGCACGTCCCACAGCCATGAGAAGGTCCGAACTAACTACACTTTCTTCCTTTCCCTTGACATCGTATGTGACAACTACTTCATAATCTTCATTCTGCTCTATCTTCTTTGCTGCTGCCCCGGTCACAATCTTAATTCCTTTCTTAGTAAGAGTCTGTTTAAGACGCTTTGCTATGTCAGAATCAAACGGAGGGAGAATTTGCTTCATAAATTCTATAACAGTAACTTTAGATCCGAATGAAGCGAAGATATTCGCAAATTCCATACCTATTACACCTCCACCAATGATGGTAAGAGACTCAGGAATATATTCGATATCGAGCATCTGAGTAGAATCCTTCACACACTCGAGATCGTGTCCTTCAATAGGAAGAGATTTGGAAGAAGACCCGGTAGCTATTATAAAATAATCCGCAGTATATTCCGTGCCATCCGCTTCAACAGTATGTGCATCTTTGAATGAAGCCTTGGCATTCACTACATTGACCTTTGCGGTCTTCAGCATTGTGTCAATGCCATTGCGAAGAGTATCTACAACTTCCTTCTTACGCTCGACTACTTTGTTGTAGTCGAGCGTGAAGGTGAAGTCGTCTACTCCGAATTTCTCAGCCTCCTTGAAAGATGCAATCATCTCTGCATTACGGCACAAGCATTTGGTAGGAATACAGCCCTCGTTAAGACAAGTGCCACCAAGTCGGTCGCCATTGAAAAGAGTCACTTCATGCCCCCTTTTTGCTGCTTCGAGAGCAGTTTCATATCCTCCGGGACCCGCACCGATTATAATGATTTTCATGAGTTTTTAAGAGCTTTGTAGTTCAGAATTGGATTCTTGGCAGCTGTGGTCTCGTCAAGTTTACGCACGATCGTAGTGAGAGGTGCATTCTTCACTTCATCTGGAGTCTCACGAGCTTCCTTAGCTACTTTGTGCATAACGTCGATAAATTCATCGAGTGTCTCAAGACTTTCTGTCTCAGTCGGCTCAATCATCATTGACTCATGGAAAAGAAGCGGGAAATAGATAGTCGGGGCATGGAAGCCATAGTCGAGCAAACGCTTAGCCACGTTGAGTGTCGTAACGCCGGTCGACTTGTCTTTTAACCCATCGAATACAAACTCATGCTTGCAAGCACCTTCGATAGGAAGCAGATAGTCATCCTTAAGGCTTTCCTTAATATAATTGGCATTAAGAGTAGCCATAGGACCTACTTCTTTGATTCCTTCTTTGCCGAGGCTCAAGATATAAGCGTATGCCTTCATCATGACTCCGAAATTGCCGAAGAAAGTAGAGACACTTCCAAGTGCTTCATCACCATTCTCTACATAAAACTTCCCGTTATCATCCTTCTTGACGTGAGGGTTTGGCAGGAATTTCACAAGATGTTTTGCCACACCAACCGGCCCGCTGCCGGGACCACCACCACCATGAGGCGTAGAGAAGGTCTTATGAAGATTTATGTGCATGATATCAAAGCCCATATCGCCCGGACGTACCTTACCAAGAAGAGGGTTGAAGTTTGCTCCATCATAGTACAGAAGTCCTCCTGCTTCATGAACGAGTTTGGCAATCTCGACAATCTCAGTCTCAAACATACCGAGAGTATTCGGATTGGTCATCATGATGCCTGCCACTTCATCATTTAGAAGCGGTTTGAGATCTTCTATATCAATAGATCCATTGGGTCGGCTCTTCACTTCCACCACCTCAAGACCAGCTACCATAGCAGATGCCGGATTTGTGCCGTGAGCTGAATCAGGCACAATGATCTTGGTGCGTTTATGGTCGCCACGAGATTTATGATAACTTCTCATCACCATAAGACCTGTCAGCTCGCCATGAGCTCCGGCGTATGGATTGAGTGTGAACTCCTCAAAACCTGCAAGATTAGCAAGTGCATTCTGAAGATTCCAATATAGTTCAAGAGCACCTTGTGCTGTATCCGGATCTTGAAGGGGGTGCAACTCAGCAAATTGCGCCATGGTTGCTACTTCCTCATTAATCTTCGGATTATACTTCATCGTGCAACTACCGAGTGGGTAGAAACCTGTATCTACACCAAAGTTCTTATTTGATAGATTGGTGTAATGGCGCACAACGTCGAGTTCCGATACTTCAGGAAGATCAAGAGAAGACTTTCGGAGAAGATCAGACGGAATTGCCTTTTCGCCTTCGGTAGCGAAATCATTTTTCGGCAATTCATAACCGACACGGCCCGGACGTGAAAGTTCAAATATCAGTTTATCGTAGTATTTCATCTTCTTAAGCCTCCAGCATTAATGTTACCAATTCGTCGATTTCTTCCTTTGTTCTCTTTTCTGTCACAGCAAACTCTACAAGTCCGTTACCGAGATCTATTCCACCCATATATCCCTTGGATGCAAGATATTCGTTGACTTTCTTGACATCAAGGTCCGTGCGAACTGTAAATTCTTTCAAGAATGGTTTATCAAACACTTTATGGAATTTACCGGTAGCAAGCAGTTTATTATAGAGGTAATGAGCTCCGTCGCAACTCAGCTTGTTGACTTCTTCAAGACCCTTCTTTCCCATCAAAGCTACGTACACAGTAGCGTAGAGAGCCATAAGGCTCTGGTTTGAACATATATTGGATGTTGCTTTTTCGCGTCTGATATGCTGTTCACGAGCCTGAAGAGTCAGGACAAATGCTCGTTTGCCATCGGCATCCTTTGTAGCTCCGACTACGCGACCCGGCATCTTGCGGAGCTGTGCCTTTGAGCAAGCCATGAATCCGAGATATGGACCGCCAAACTGCAAAGGCATGCCAAGAGTCTGTCCATCACCGCATGCAATGTCGGCACCCCACTCTGCCGGCGTGCGAAGCACTGCAAGAGTAGAAGGATCGCAATTCATGGCAAGAAGTGCTTTGACCGAATGAACTTTTTCTGCAAGTCCGGTGAAATCTTCTACTATTCCATATTTATTAGGACATGGTACGATTACACCAGCTACATCTCCACCTTCAAGCACTTCTGCAAGAGCCTCAAGATCAGTGACACCATCTTTTTCCGGAATGACAGTCAAGTCAACACCATGGAATTTGGTATATGTCTTTACTACGTCAACCACACGTGGTGCTAAAGTAGCTGAAATTGCCACGCGGTTTTTCTTCTTGGCAGAAGCCACCATCATCATTGCAGCTTCAGCTGTTGCTGTCGCCCCGTCATACATAGAGGCATTGCTCGCCTCGAGACCGGTCAATTCGCAGATCATGCTCTGATATTCGAAAATATACTGGAGCGTGCCTTGTGAAATTTCGGGTTGATAGGGAGTGTAGGCAGTATAGAACTCACTCCTTGAGAGTAAATGTCCGATGACTGATGGAGAATAATGGTCGTAAGCTCCTCCACCTGCAAAAACCTTCAAGCGAGTATTTTTATCGCCAAGTTCTTGGAAATGCTTACGCAGTTCCACTTCCGACATAGCTGAAGGAATGTCGTATTCACCTTTGAAAATCACCTCTTCAGGTATGTCTGAGAAAAGATCATCAGTGGAATTCACTCCGATTTTCTCAAGCATCACCTTAATGTCTTCTTCGGTATGCGGAATATATCTGTTCATAATTTTATCTAATGCATAATTCATAATGCATAATTCACAATTAAAGTCTTCACTTTATCGAAATTATGCATTTTGAGCTATGCATTCTGCATTAAATTAATTATTCTTCGCAAATCTTAGCGTAAGCTTCTGCATCGAGAAGGCCTTCTACTTCTGAAGGATCAGATACTTTCACCTTCATAATCCAGTTGGCAAAAGCATCCTGGTTGATGAGGCCCGGTTCATCTTCGAGAGCTTCATTGATCTCTACTACTTCTCCGCTTACAGGAGAATAAAGGTCTGAAGCAGCCTTCACTGATTCTACTGCACCGAATTCTTCGCCAGCTGTCACTTCGTCGCCTACTTCAGGCATATCTACATATACGATATCGCCGAGAGCGTGCTGAGCATAATCTGTGATACCAACAGTTGCGATTTCGCCGTCAAGGCTTACCCATTCATGAGATT
>CAMWQY010000005.1 GCA_947176355.1 uncultured Porphyromonadaceae bacterium | reverse complement strand
TCGCTCTCGCTGTTGTATTCAGCGTAGCACTCGTATCTTGCGGCAACAAGCAGGCAGCCGCTGAAGACACTGCAGTTGTAGAAGAAGTAGCAGTTGTAGAAGACACTGTAGCAGTTAATGACTCAACTGTTGACACTGTTGTTGCAGTTGCAGCTGAAGTTGCAGAAGCTCCCGTTGCTGAGTAATCAACAGAGAAGCTGAGTACGTATCTCAATAGATGAGACACGTCGAAAAGACAATCGATGCATTCCCTTATGGGGGGTCTGCATCGATTTCTTTTATTAATGCATAATGCACAATTCATAATGCATAATTGACTATGCACTAAGAATTATTAAGAATCATGTATTGAATGAAAATTATGCATTTTGCATTATGAATTATGAATTAACTTGAAAGATTATGATTGATTGGATATATAAAATACAAAATGTGATATTTGATCTTGGGGGCGTTGTGATAGATCTTGACAGAGACAGGGCTGTCAGGGCTCTCGAGGGTCTTGGACTTAAGAATGCAGACTCGATGCTTGGATTATATGGACAGAAAGAGCCATTCTTCGGACTTGAGACCGGAGAACGTCCTGCCGGTGAATTTTTCGACATTATGCGCTCCCAAATGAATCCGGGAGTGACAGATGCGCAGATAACGGAAGCCTTCAATCAATTTCTTGTGGAGCTTCCTGCAAAAAGGCTTGAGATGTTGCGCAGGATGCGGATGGCAGGCTATCGTATCTTTATGCTCAGCAATACAAATCCAGTGATGTATCATACATGGATCGACCGAGCTTTCCGTCAGGAAGGAGGATCAGTAAATGATTATTTTGATGGCATAGTTGTGTCGTTTCAGGAACTGACATGCAAGCCGGATGTCAATATATTCAAGAATCTGATGCGCCGTTACGGACTCAATCCATCAGAGACGTTGATGCTTGATGATTCCGACAAGAACTGCAAGGCAGCTGCCGAGGCAGGGGCACACGCGTTCAAGATAGGAAAGAGCGCGGATGATGACATGATGGCGATCTGCGAGGCTCTACTTGAAGTAAAACAATAAGTGTGGAACATTAAACAATAAGTGTTAATATATTCTCGGATGCTTAAAATGAGAAAGGCGGTGACTATAGGGACTTTTGATGGAGTGCATAGGGGACATAGACTTGTGCTTGACACTTTGAAGAAGGAGGCTGCAAAAAGAGGACTGCAACCGGTGGCAATCACGTTCGACCGCCATCCTTTGGAACTGGTCGCTCCGGAGCGAGCTCCGGGGAATCTCATGAGCCCGGAGCGCAAAGCTGAGAATATAAGGCGACAAGGAGTGCAACCTCTTGTGCTTCCTTTTACAGAACAACTACGTAGTATGCGTGCATTTGAATGGCTTGACTATATCCATCGCAAATATGACGTCGACTTACTCGTGGCAGGCTATGACAATACTTTCGGAAGTGATGGCTTAGATATGAGCATAGCCGACTATAAGGCTATGGGAGATGCCATTGGAATTGAAGTCATCTCGGCAGCAGAGGAAGAGGGTGTGAGCAGCAGTGCTGTCAGGAAAGCAGTCAAAGCCGGGGAAATTGATAAAGCGATACAATTATTAGGTCACTTACCGGAAATAGAAGGTAAGGTGTTGCCGGGATTCCATGTCGGGAGTGAGATAGGGTTTCCCACAGCCAATCTTCAGATAGGACCATCAACGGCGCTTCCTGCAACGGGAGTATATGCTACATTGGCATACGTAGATGACTCGGATAAAGGAGTGCCTGCTATGGTAAACATCGGGTTTCGACCAACGTTTAAGGGTACGGAAAAGGAATCTAATCAACTGACCGTAGAGGCACATATCATCGGCGCGGTGCAGGGGGAAATGTATGGCAAAAGAATAAGGTTGGAATTTGTGGGAAGACTGCGTGATGAGAAGAAATTTGAATCGGTCGAGGAGCTGAAGAGTCAGCTTGAAAAGGACAGAAAAGCGACTTTAGCAAAGATACACAATGCTCAAGCCACAATTCAAAATAAGCCTTAAGTATCTTATAATCGATTATTGTAAGGCATAATCTTACAAAAAAGGCTGGAATCCATGGTGATTCCAGCCTTTTTCAGGTCCATTTATTTCTTTAAAACAAGACCTTAATCTTCGAGAGTGTCTTATTGCTGCGCGGAAGCCTCTGCAGCGGGAGCGGCAGGAGTTTCAGCAGCTGCAGGAGCCGGGGTAGCAGCAGGAGCTGTAGTCGGAGCAGGAGCAGGAGCTGTAGTGGCAGCAGGAGCAGGAGCCATACCTGAACGAGTGACCGGAGTCTTGATTGCGAATGAAGCACAGATGCTGATCACGCAAATGAAGATCGCGAGGCTCCAAGTAGCCTTTTCAATAAAGTCAGTAGTCTTGCGATAGCCCATATATTGGTTGCCCTGGCTATAATCAGAGGCGAGACCACCTCCTTTAGACTTCTGAATGAGAACAGCGCCGATGAGAAGGAGCGCAGCGATCACGATAAGAATGCTGAGAAAAATGTACATATTATAGTGTTTGTTTAATTGCTTGGAGCCCTATTAGACCCTCCGCATTGATTTATAAATACACGTTTATAACGACTCCAGAGAAATTACTTTCTTAAGGAATCGTATTTGGTCTGCAAAGTAAATACTTTTTTCTGGATTATTCAAACTTATTTGGGTAATAATTTCCAAAGCACGCTTATAATTGCCATTTTTTATCATAATTTTGGCAAAACTCTCCGTCAGTGATGGTTTTTCTTCTTCTTTTGGACTCTTTTTGGGTTTAATTCTCGGAGCCGGCTGTTGACTGAGAAAAGCATCAATTGCACCAAGAGTGTCGTCTGCGGGGAGAAGAGACGGAGTGCCTGATTCGGCTTCTTCCTTTTCAAGAATAGAGGCATAGTCAATGGCACGAGGGGCGACGGGTATATTCTCTTCCGCCTCTTCCATTATTTCCATTTTTGATCCGAATTTCTCAAGGAAAGAATCAATGGTATCGGCAGTGGAAAGAATAGGGCGTGAAGAAGTGCCGTAGAAATCCCGGAAGTCTTCGGAGGCTTCACCCAAAATAGACTTAAGAGCATCCGGGTCCCCTACATTAGCGGCAATCCTACGGCGATGCCGACGCAAAAGTTCAGGATCTCGCTCATAAGCAAGTGCCTCAATGTCAGGAATGATATAATAAGGGAAAATTCCTGACTTATTGTCTCCTCCGGATTTATTTTCATCGGATTTCGTCTTCAGCACAATGTTGTCCGTCATAATCTATATTTTTTTACCAGTTGCCGAGAGTAGCATTGAAAATGAGTTCTACCAGTTCATCGCAAATTTCTTCACATAGACCATCTTGGACATCATTGAGCATAAGCGAACTATCAAACTGACGATATGCAGAAAAAGTCTGGTCTACATCATTGGCAGAATTTATATGGTCAGTATACTTTACTTTAACAGTGATGGTAAGTCTGGTCTCAGTAGCGTATGCATCAGTGCCTACCGCTTGAGGAGAGAGGGAATATCCGGTGATTTCACCACTCATCTCAAGATCGGAAGTGCCGCTTACCTCTTGCAGGCGTGTCTGCCTCGTAATCGTATTAAGAAGTTTATTCTCAAATGTTTGTTGCAGTGGAGCGTAGACTAAAGCAGCGCGTATCGGGAACTCTGAGACATGTATGGTCTTATATATGTCGTAGTTAAGAGCCGAACCGTTAAACTTATAGCTTATAGTGCATCCTGCCAGCAGGATAAGCATCGACAGAGCAATTGAAATATGTGAAAGAATACGTCTCATGTAGAATAATGTGATCAAGAAATCCCAAGATCTTGCATTTTTCGATAAAGTGTCCTAAGTGATATCTGAAGTTCTTCCGCCGCCTGCTTCTTATTGCCATTATGTCGGGCAAGGGTATCTTCAATCACCTTCTTCTCCGAGAGATCAAGTGGATTATTGGCAAATTGGTCAGAGACATGCTCAGGAGCCATAAGTGCGCGTACATCCGTATACGAAGATGAGGAAACCTCTCCGGACTTATCATTGATCACTTTTTTCAGATTCTCAATTTCGTCTCGCATCGAGAAAAGCATCTGGAATATCATCTTTCTTTCCAATTCAGAAGAATCATCTGAAGGAGCGATCATGGGCGTCGACATCGAATCGCGATTAATGGGAAGAGATTCCAGCAACTGACGGCGAGAGATTTCCTCGCCGGCTTCAAAGAGAGCAAGCTGATCAATGACATTCTTAAGCTGACGGACATTTCCGGGCCAATTATAAAGCATTAAGGCGCGTTTTGCCTCATCGCTGAAGGAGATAGGCTTGGTCATATATTTCTCGGCAAAATCCGCCGCGAACTTACGTGCGAGCAATACAATGTCTTCCCCTCTTTCATTTAGAGGAGGGACATTGATGACAACTGTCGAGAGACGATAGTAAAGGTCTTCTCTAAATCTGCCCTCCGCAACTGCCTTTAAGAGGTCGACATTTGTTGCAGCCACCACCCTAATATCGGTGGTCTGAACTACACTGCTACCAACTTTCAGGAATTCGCCGGTCTCAAGCACACGCAGAAGACGCGCTTGGGTTGTCAGTGGAAGTTCGGCAACTTCATCAAGGAATATAGTTCCCCCGTCAGCCTCCTCGAAATATCCTTTTCGCGATGAAACAGCACCGGTGAACGACCCTTTCTCATGGCCGAACAGCTCACTGTCGATTGTACCTTCAGGAATGGCGCCACAGTTGACGGCAATATACTTTTTGTGTTTCCTTGCGCCAAACTGATGAATAATCTTGGGAAAGAATTCCTTACCGGAACCGGATGGTCCGGTCACAAGCACAGACAAATCAATAGGGGCGACTGTCACCGCTCTTTTGATAGCCTCAATAAGAGCAGGAGAATCGCCGATAATCGAAAGTCTCTGCTTGACCCGGAGAATCTCTTCGGAAATTTCAGTCTTAACGGGCATTTGAATCATCAATGACAGTTACACCCTTCGCCACACCCGCAGGCTCCATTATCACCATCTTTGCCTTCGCAACCGCAACCGTCGCCGCAATCGCCATGATGAGAGCATCCGCATCCACATGAATGTTTTGGATGAAGTTCTTCCTCAGTAGCATCGCGCACCTCAATGATCTCGCCATCAAAATCAACAGTTTTTCCTGCGAAGGGATGGTTAAAATCCATTTCTACTATCTCAGGAGTGACTTTCACTACCCTGCCGCTTACGATTTCGCCAGTATTGGTCATCATGTCAAGTACTATTCCTTCCTTGACGTCAACAGCCATCTTACCATCACGCATAAATGCTTCCACGGGCACTTGCTGAATCCACTCCTCGTTGCGGGGTCCAAATGCCACCTCCGGAGGAAGGGTCACAGAAAAGCGATCCCCCTTGCCGAGTCCTTTTATCGTCGCGAGCAGACCCGGGATAACTTCATTACTTACGCCATAAACCATCACATCGGGAGCAGACGGTTTAGCTTCAAATAATATTTCGCCTGAATCAGCGTCTTTGACAGTATATGCGAAGGCAACGAATTTGCCATCGTCGATTATTTCTTTATTTTCCATATCAATTTCTATTATAATGCATAATGCTTAATGCACAATGCTTATTTGTTATTTCTAATATTATAACGCATATAGGGCATTATAAGATTTATAAGAAGCCCATGTTTTAATTGCCGTGTTAATCAGCAGGAATTTCTTCTACGACTTCCTCAGCGGGGATATCATCCGGATCTTCCTCTGCCGGGACATCATCGGGATCTTCCTCAGCCGGCATGTCATCAGGCTCTTCTTCTACCTCTTCCTCTTCCGATACAGCATCTTCTTCCTCCTCATCAGAGTCTTCCGGATGCTTGAGTTCGTATTGCTGATGTATCTGCCGCACATCGAAGTAGAATCCTTTCTGGACCTTGTCGCGGAGACGACGAGCAGTCTCTTCTTCCGGCTCCACCATTAGATAGTCGAAACCGGGCTCTATAAAATCTGCGTCTACGGCATGATACCCCATGAGCTGCACCATATCATATTCATGGGCAGGATATATGACAAACCAAGCGTTTTCCTGGCTCTCCCCCGTCCCCGTACTTTTGATAGCACCTAAGAGATGCTCCAATCGATATTCCCAAATCTTAGCGCTCATATCTTTCCGACGCTCCTTCAGCACATGGACGAGAAACGACATCTGCCGCAGGTCGAATGGATTGTCGAGTAGAGTCAACTCTGCATATTTTCGGATTGTATCTATTTCCTCCTTAGTGTGAGAGGTCTTATTGCGATAAGCATCAGTCACACTCGAATAAGGGGATTCACGATATGGGTCATAGTCCTCCTGAAACATATATCCGAGATAAAGATGACGAAACTCTTCGGCATTCATGGTAGTATCATTCCGATTGAATTTCTTCATCAACTTTGGGAAATACATCGGATTTGAGGGATCGAGTGTGGCAACACGGATTGCTTCCAAGTCCGGACGTTCTACAGTGACCTGACGTTTGGATGTCTTTTTTTTCGTTTTCACTTCCGGGCTTGTAGACTCAGGATTGACATCTGCAGCCGTGAGTGCCCAATTTGCTCCACGCGAAGAAGAAGAAGACCGACGGCGGGTAGAAGTCCGCTTCCTACTCTTAGCGGTTTTCTTTTTTGAAGTAGACTTACCGGAGGCGGAGGTAGACTTTTTTTTCGTGGTCGCAGTCGTTTTAGCTTTTGATCTTCTCTTTTTTGCAGCATCTGCTTCAGTAGGGAACGCCACCGAAATCATAAGCACCATGATCAACGACCACAAGACGGCACGACAGGCACTCCATTTGGAGGGAACCTGCTGAAAAATCTTACATTTATTTAGTCTATACTTCAAATCTGTCATATCTTTAGAGGGGATAGCAAGAAAATCCCTATTAATATTAACGAGATTTAATTGAGATTTATTGTTTGTGAGTGTTGTCCCTTTTCTGTATCTCCGGATACTCAATCCTTGAATGATAAATAGTGGCCAACCTTTTCTTAAATGTATCTTTAATAATATTTATATCCCTGAAATTAATGGGCGATTCGTTATAAAGGCCATCAGCCATCTGGGAATCAATTATCTTATCGACCAGGGCATTAATCGACTGAGGACTGTAATCCTTCAGAGACCGGGAAGCCGCCTCGATTGCATCAGCCATCATCAGGATAGTAGTCTCCTTGCTTTGAGGGTTGGGTCCCGGATATTGGAAGGCGTCTTTGTCTACAATTCCATCGGCACTCTGGTTGACGGCTGTATTGTAGAAGTATTTTGCCACCCCCTTGCCATGATGCTCCGCTATAAAGTCTTTTATCACCTGAGGGAGTTTCTCACGTGAAGCAATCGAAAGCCCTTGGGTGACATGGCTGATTATCTTGCGGGCGCTTGTCTCAGGGTCGAGACCGGCATGTGGATTTACACCATGCTGATTTTCTGTAAAGAAAATCGGAGAATCACTTTTCCCTATATCATGATAAAGAGCACCGGTACGCACAAGTGTAGTGTTGGCTCCAATGGCACGAGCAGCCTCAGCTGCAAGGGTTGAGACTTGCATTGAGTGTTGGAATGTGCCCGGCGCTACCTCCGCAAGATTTCTCAAAATCGGATTGTTGATGTCGCTAAGTTCGACGAGTGTCACCATCGAAGTGAAACCAAATACCTTTTCAACGACGAGAATCAGCAGATATGCGAAAGAAAGGAGCACACAGTTGATGCCGAATACCCCTACCATACGTAAAGAAAAGGATGTTATCGTACCCTCGGAAAGAGTCAGCATCATCGCATAGCAGACGTTGTACATCACAAATGTGATAAGGGCAGTGCGCAAGAGCTGGCTTCGGCGCGCAAGATGATGAATGCTTAGAGTGGCACAAATACCTACCACAAACTGAATGACGACAAATTGGAATTGGAACGGAGCCGCAAGCGCCGTCATCAGTATACAAATTAGAAGAGAGAAAATAGCGGTGCGGGCATCGGTGAAAACCGTAATTATAATCGGTACGGCAGCAAAAGGAATCAAGTAAAGGCCTCCGTTGAATACTTCGGAAGTCTCGATTGCAATGACCACAAAAAGTGTGATAAGAGTGACAATGAAAGTGACAGTCTTGAAATCTTCAAACACATCTTTCCGATAAAGAGCCAGGAAGAGATAGAGCAGAGTAAAGAGGATTGCAATATAGATAGCTTGAGCCGTAGTGAAAAATTTCTTTGACAGGGTCTTGGACTCCGTCTTGTCGAGCATATCGATGTAGTTGTTGAGATTTGTGAATATCTGGGCATCGATTATGTCTCCGCGGTCTACTATCCTTTGCCCTTTCTTGATCACTCCAAGTGCAGAATTGACGTTAAGGTATTCCTGATCACGAAAACGGGAATCCGAAATAGAATCGCTCACAATATTGGGAGAAAGGCTCGCATTGAGAGCTTTCGCCACGTCGGCACTAAGTCTGGCTTCATGGGTAGCAGTTGATTTCGCAGCCATATATGCAGAATCGACTGCCTTGTACGCCATATTCGGCGACATCATTCCGGATGCGTCAATGACCTTTACAGCATTCATATCCTCCGACTCGTCGCTCATTCTGAGTTGGGAATGCGAGAAAGAATGTATGCGGTCATAAAGCTCGGCACTGACCACTCCCCTACCATATACTTCTGAAAGTTTTTTTGAGAGAAAAGCCGCATCAGCAGGGCTTACATAGTTGCTTACAATCTTAGAAAACCTGTCCACATTACGAGCTGCCGCCCTATAGTCACGGACTACGAAAGGCACAAATGCCTTGTCAATGCTGTCGCGCATTAGCTGTGCGGAAATAGAGTCGCGCATGATAGGGGTATCAAATTCAGCCGTAAGAAGAGGATAACGCCATGGTTGGTTTAGCTCATAGCTAAAATTTTGATGATCACTCTTCATAAGCAGAAGAAGCACAATTACTGAAGACGTCAGCGCTACTGCAATCTTCAGCATGGTGGCATTTGCAATGAGGTCTTTGATTTTCATATTTTAGACTTAATAATATTACGGGCATGTGCAGTGACGCACATACTTAGCCAATTTTCATCCGGAGCCGCACACTTGACAGTAATGATCTCGACCAAATCGCCGCTATCGAGAACATGATCAGGATTTACCAATCTGTGATTGATCTTTCCCCCGATACAATGATTGCCGAGCTCATCATCTGCAGCGTATGCCATATCGAGCACTGTAGCGCCTGCAGGGAGTTCAATCAAATTTCCATCGGGAGTGAATACATATATCTGCTTTGCAAAAATATTGAATCTCAGAGAATCCAAGAAATCGACGGCATTCGGTTCGGGATTTGCAAGAATTTCTTTGACAGAGTTGACAAGATTATCCAGACGCTCCGTATCCGTCTGCACACCATCCTTGTATTTCCAATGGGCGGCATAGCCGAGTTCGGCGATATCATCCATTTTTCGGCTTCGAATCTGCACCTCTGTCCATCTTCCAAGATTATCACGCAAGGTAAGATGCAAAGCCCTATATCCATTATCCTTGGGCGTACGCAGCCAGTCGCGGGTACGGTCAGGATGCACTGAATAGTCTTCTTTAAGAATTTCGGCTATACGGCGGGCAATGGGTTCTTCCAAATCATCATCGTCATTCTCATAAATGACTCTGACAGCATAGACATCGAAAACTTCTTCAAAAGGAATATTTTTTTTCTGCATCTTGCGGAAAATAGAATATACACTCTTTACCCTTGCCTTGATCTCGCATTGCAATCCTTCTTCTTCCAATCGTATGCGAAGAGGGGTTACAAATGAATCGATCAATCTTTGACGTTGCTCCACACTCTGCTCCAACTTTCGGCATATCATCTCATAGTTTTGCGGATCTTCGCAACGAAAACCAAGATCTTCAAACTCAGTCTTCAAAGAGAATAAGCCAAGCCTCTCGGCAAGTGGCGCATATACATAAAGCGATTCGCGTGCCACTCTCCTTCGGCGTTCGGGACGCTGCGTCGAGATGTTGCGGAGATTGTGCAGGCGATCAGCCATCTTTACGAGAATCACGCGCACATCAGTGCTCATCGACATCATCATATCCCGAAGCTTCAGTGCCTGGGTTTCGGCTGCATGGCCGAAAATACCACCGGAAAGTTTGTTGATACCGGCTACTATCGATGAAATCTGGGGTCCAAAATTTGCTTCTATATCCTCTATAGTACGGTCAGAGTGCTCCACAATGTCATGAAGCAGCGCGCAGACAATAGTGGTAGAACCAAGGCCAAGCTCACGGCTGCATATCAGAGCGACAAAAAGGGCATGAAGAATATATGGGCTGCCGTCATTTCGACGGCAACCCTGATGCGCCATGCGGGCAAAGCGGAATGCTTTGCCCACAAGTTCCACCTTCCTTCGATGCCGGCTCTCTACGTATGAACGGAGAAGCGTATCGTAGACAAGGTCAATAGTTTTTTCTTCTTCCGGGGTAAAAGCCCTTGAAGCCAATTCTTTCATGTCAAGACATATTCTTATTCTTAACGTACGATGAATTTCTTTCCTGCACGAATATAGATACCGGGCTGAAGACCTGAAAGGTCAGCAGCGGCAGCAGCGCGCAAAACAATTCTTCCTGCCAGGTCGTAGACATCAGCGGAAGCTGCATTTTCAGCACCGAGGCCTTCTACAGATGTTGCAATATCGCTGAAGACATCGGCATTGAGGTATTCTCCGGTGTTCGCATCAATCAGCATCAGGCATACCTTAGTATTGTCGACATTAGCAATACCGGAAGGAAGTGTGAAATCAAATGTGAAATCAATAGGTTCGCCTGCCTTTATTTCAGACGGGATGTATCCTCCCTTTCCATTGAAGCCGGAATAAATGCCACCGGTCTCCACTGCACTTGTGCCTCTCACCACATCATCGTAATACCACAATACAGTTTCCTTGCTATTAGCACCCCCTTTACCCCATTCGCCAAGACCAGGAGCCTCAGTAGTGTATAGACCGTTGGTCTGGAAACCCATGATATCATCTTCCATCAAGATGGCAAATACATTGATATTAGCGTCGTTTTGGGAGATAGCAGGGTTGACCGACACATCTACTGAAACTTTCTTATTATCCTGATTAATATTGGCAGCTTTGATTTCAATATCAACAATAGCCTTTTCGCTGAGTGCTTCTTCAGCTTTCTGGAGCCAAGTGAGTCCGTCGGGGGATGTGAATAAGTAGTCTATTTTATTATTATACATCGGTGAGCTAACGGCACCACGTGCAATTCGGCCTGTTGGAGCAGCGGGAAGTCCAAGGAAAGAAGCGTATGCAGTCTGCTCGGCACCACCTAACTTATCGCCTGTATAGCTATGGATGGCTACAGGGATAAAGAGGTCGTCGAAAAGTTCCTGCATATATTCAATGGCAATGATACCTTGTGGGCAGAACCGACAAGTAGTACCGGTCATTTCCTCAAGCACTACTCTCTTAGTAGGCTCGAAAAGAAGATTCTTGATATCATACTTCATTTCAATAGACTCAGAGCCGGTAGTGAAATTAAGGAGGAATGAATTCACTACACTCTTCTCAAGCACAATCGGCTTTTCGAATGAGAAAGAGCTGATCTCATCTTTCTCGAGATGCTCGTCGGAAGAAATTGTCTCTATCAGATTTCCGGTGGCATCAGAAAGCGTCAACTGATAACCATCAATACCGAATTCTTTCATGACCACGAAGCGACCCTTAAGGCGAATGTCATCTTCATCTACGACAACCTGCGGAGTATCAATACTCAATACAGCCGCCATCTCACGGCTTACAACGATGTCGTCGACAAAAATTACGGATTGGTTTTGGTTGTCGTTGACAAAAGCGATATAGATATACTTGCCGGCATACTCTGAAAGGTCGACAGTGTTGAGAGTCCAGTCGTCGGCAAGATTTGCTTCACTCGCTCCGGGAGTCTGCTTCTTACTGTAGACGAGCTTTCCGTTGCCACGGATTTTATCTACGACATTCTGGGTCAGAATAGTCACCACATCCTCAGACTCCCAAACATACACCTTCAAAATATCGTTTTTAGCATTTCTATAGCTTTGCGACTTAAATGAAAGCGTAGCCTTATCGTCGGGAATAAATAGCTGTGGAGTCACCATCCAGTCATCAGACTTACCTGCAGGATCATAGCATGAATGTGAAGCTGCGGCAAAGTTGGAATCATCCTCATCACGAGTAGGTATCCATGGATATGAAACGCCTTCTACTACAAAGTCGAGACTCGCCATTTCATCGGTGGGGGTATTATTATCACCGTCAAACAACAGCATTCTTGTAAGTCTATTAGAAAAATCTTCACGGAAGATGGTGTTGGAAGTCGGGTCGATCTCCGGGACGTAGCTGCCATGGTAAGTTATAGAGAACGCTTCGTTCAATCCGTCGCCTGAAAGGTCAGCTACGGTTCCGGCGCCAAAGTCGATGCGATAGTCAGTGCCTTCAGCAAGGCGCTGCTCAGTGACAGGATAGATCATCACCTGATTATTACTTACTGATGCATTGAGGGCATAAAGGAATTCCTCTACACCATCCTTGATCTGGTAAAGGCGAATGTCGGGATGCTCACCCACACTCAAAGGAGCATTGAAGGTTACGGTCACAGGATTAGTTGTCAAATTTATACGTGCTACACTTGCACCATTATCAGGCGCAAAAGCGACCGGCTTCACAGGTCCGGCTTCACGACCGCGATAGCGGACTGTGATCTCCTTATTGACACGTCCAGGATCTCCGGCTATACACATAGAGCCTGCAGGAATCTTTACAGTGTAAGATTTTTCCGGTTCGAGATTATAATTGCGGAATATCACTTCCACTCTTCTGTTATTGTCAGCCTGAACAGCAAAGTTGATGGAACTGCGCACTACATTTCCTTCAGCATCAAGAAGCTGCACACATGCCTTTTCTCCCTTCACTTCAACCGGACGCCCCATATCGAGAACAATTTTCTGAAGCATAGAGAACTCTGCACCGTTAGCAGGCGACACCCTATAATCTCCGAGGAGGTCGACATCTTGGCAGATCTCAGCCATCGGACGAGGGAGTGAAATAATATAAGCAAAACCTTGAGCATAATCGCAAGCAAGAAGCTTTAGATTGTCGGAAGATACGGACATAAGCGTTCCTGAGAGGCCAAGATCATCTTTTGTGACACCGGTCATCCAGTCAATGCCATAAAGCTGTTTGATGACGGATTTCCAGTCATACCAATAATTTCCGACTTTAGCAGCCCAGTTACGTACGGGAGTGGCTGTGGGAGTAGATCCGTAGATCACGCCATCTGAACCAATAGCCCAGACTCCATATCCGTCACCATCGCCGTGAAGCGTGAAATTTTCCGGATCTGTCACAGGGCATGTAAATGGTACAGATGCATCAGAGACAGTCATGCATAAGCCGCCAATTTTCGAACCATCGGCAGAAAGAACACAATCGCCGACGCCTGCTATCTCATCATTTAGAACCGTGAGACGTCCATTTTCATACTTCAGCCCCAGAGGATACCATTTCGCTTCATCTCTGCGATACATAAACTCCCAAGTGATCTCAGGGAATGCAAAATCGACTGTACCGATAATTGTATTTGCATCCGGAGAAATACCTGTCAGGCGCACATTAAGGTCGGCGTCGCTCCACTCTTTAGGATCTCCACCTTGGTCGATCATATCCTGATTGCGAGGATTAGACACAATCATCCCCGGAAGGTCTACGAGCGTCATATTTTCAAGATCCCACATACAAGGATATTCGTGAAATAGCTCAATGCTTACACGTCCTACAGCATATTTGCCATCAGGAGTTATAGCCGATACTGTGCCACCATTATACCCCCCCTTAGGACACGGAAGAGAAGACCATCCGGAACCTTCTTTCCACACCGCTGGATATCCATAATAACTTCCGCCAACTGTCTTGCCGTCATTGCTTACGCAAGTGGCACCCATGGCAGCCGACTGTAGGCCTTCGCTTTCTGAATAAAGCACCTTCGACTCTCCGGTGGCTGTATTCACGAGTCTTGGGAAAGCAGGGAAGGTACTGTTGGCAGGGTTGGGAGCATCGCCGACAGCCCAGTTGCCATCGGCAGACATTGAATTGAGGGAACCACCATAAAGGGGTTGCACCGACAATATCTTAGGGGCATTTTCAGCAGCAACAGTGAAAGAGACTGCAGCAAACACGCCCATCATAATAGACTTGATTTTACTAATCTGATTCATAAATGTAAGGTTTCGTTTTTTTGTTTTGGTTCCGCAGCAGGGTTTCACTCCTGCTGCGGAATGGGATTTATTCAGGATTAATCATGATTTTTCAAGATTTATCAGGATTAATCATGATTTAGCTTGATATTTATTTGATTACGAGTTTCTTTCCGCCTGCTACGTAGATACCCTTAGAAAGAGTCTTCAGATCGGCAGAAGAAGCGTTACGGAGCACAATGCGACCCTGGATGTCGAACACATCGCAATCTGACACCTCAGAAACAGATGCTACGCCGGCACCACCATCTACAGTGTAGCTTAGACGGATTTCCGGGTTGCAGATACCGGACTTGCCTTCAGTCATGAAGAATGGATCATCACAGATGCTACGAGCCGGGATCACCACTACATATTCTCCATCCACAGTGACAGGGGTATTGAGATCGACATTGATCTTATACTCATCATCCCAGTCCCAGTTTATAACAGCCTCGGTCACGGGATCAGCGTCGGAAGCATTGGCACCATATACGTATGCTGTCGTATTCCAAGTCACCACAACAGCAGGGAATGTGAGTGAGATGTGGCTAAGTTCACTTACCTTTGATCCTGATTCTGGATCGACAGAAGTAAAGTTAAACACTTCCTGCACAGTGGGGTCAACAGGATCATCAGAACCTTTGGAAGTCACTGTATAATAAAGCTTATACTGAGGATTGCAAAGACCGGCAGCTCCCTCTGAATCATAATATGCTTCATTGACTATGACATGATTAGGAATTACCACTTCGTATAGACCATCTTCCACGATAGGCTCATTAAATTCTATCACGATACGAGTTGGCTCCATATAGTCACAGCGACCTACACCTGTAGCCACCACATTACGGGATACACCGAATACTTCTACAGGGAAGTCTTCGCAAGTGACAGGCTCAGAGAATGTGAGCACGATAGTATCAAGAGACTCAACTTCGGAGTCCACTTCAGGATAAACGCTTGAGTATGCAAGAGCTTCCTGTGGATCTACAGGATCGTCCGCTCCATTAGGATCTACAGTGTAAGAGAGGCGGAACTCAGGATTGCAGATACCTTTTTCACCGCTTGTATTGAAGAACTCGTCATTACAGATGGCACGAGCCGGAATCACGATCTCATATTCTCCGGCAACTTTGACAGGATCGATAAGTTCCAATTTGATTACAGTCCAATCTTCATCACCCAATATTTGAACATCGGATACAAAAGATTGGTCAGCTTTATTGTAGACAATCGCATCCTTGCCGTTGGTGTTTACAAATTCAGGATATTTAAGAGTAATCACATCAAGAGAATTCAGGGTAGCGCCGGATTCGGGCTCAACGCTTGTATAGTTGAACACTTCTTGCTCAGATGGATCTACAACGGGATCATCCGGAGTGTCATCGGCATTGCCGGTGATGGTGAATGTCGAAGTAAGGCTACGGCTGTAGTGAGACTCAAACTGGTCGCCAAAGACGAAACAACCGGGGCCAAAAACAATTTTATAAGAACCCTTCTTTACGAGATCGATTGGGGCAACCACCTGATCATCATCCTTCCAATAAGTAAAGTGGAATTCCTTAGCTGCACTATTTTCGTCTTCCTGTGTCTTATCATATTCAAGATAAGCAATTGTCTCATTTTGGCTATCTACTACCTTAGCCTCTCCGTTCCAAGACCAAGACATATTCTCACCATTTTCTGATTTCACGACAATTTCAGTAAGACGGTCAAGGCTTTCGCCTGGAGTCGGAGATACCATAACGATTGGCTTACCACCGAGATCACATGGCCAAGCAGCAGTGAAGCAAGATTCAGCCTCGTCTCCAAAATCACCCTTCAGCTGATAGCCATCTAAATCACGGGCATATATTGAGATTGCAAGCTCTGCATCGATAGTCTTCACGTAAGAATCGTTTGATAGATTGAGGGTCCAGACAGTCTTATCACTGTTAGACGACAGGCAAGTCTCGGGATAAACATTATTGCCATTCTGACCAAGAGGAGTAAGAGCCTTATATACATTGACGGGGCCGGAGAATGTATAGGTGAAAACAGCCTGAGACGGCTGGCTTATAGTCATAGAGTCGGGGGCAGGCGAAATGCTCAGTAGAGTCAAATCGGAATACTTATATCCTTCCAACGTACCGGTGAAACTATAAGACTTCCTGGCAACTATCGGAGTTGGGACACCTTCTTCGGAGACCTCGTCAGAGCCATTGTAGAATACGAACTCAGCCGTATAGTCATGACCTTCAAAGAACTTGAAGTAGCCTACAACATTCCAACTGATTGCGGAGGCATTACCAAGCGTGCGACCGGTAGTGTAGTTTGAAGAAATAGTGACGCTTTCGCCAGTGGTCTTATCAGTCAAGAAAAGCAGAGTAAGCCCGATTGCATCATTATGATTTGTATTGATAGTCACTGGTTGCTCGTCCCATACACCCTGAGGCTGTGACAAGTCAGGAGTCATTGACAGGACTTCGAAATCATCAAACATACCGGCAGCCAGTTCAGGGATTTGTACAGTGTAATAGAATTCTTTCGGATCACTGAGTTCTCCTGCAGCATTCTTGAGCATACCCTCAGGGAACTGAAGTATGTACTCACCGTTGCTCTTGAATTCGGATAATATAAAGTTGTAGGAATACTCACCCCAACTCGGGTCGCTAAATGAAGAGTAAGAGCCGACAATCTCATTGCCATCTTCATCAATCCACTTGGGCATTACATCGGTAGCCACCAAGTTGTAATCAGCATTGATTCTCAAAGTTTCAAGCGCGTAAGCTTGAGTTACGTCGGCATACGGATTCGGCTGTTGAATAGCCGGATCCCAGTCGAAAGCGGAAGCACTTGCCACGGAAGCCGAAGCAACTGCCATAACAAGTAAATGTCTAATTTTCATAGGCGGATATATTAATTATTAACTATTAACGATTAACGATAAATTATTTATCGCTACTGGACGACGATTTTCTTGCCGTTGGTGATGTAGATGCCCTTTGAAGGAGTCTTTACCTTACGGCCGGTGAGGTCGTAGAATATATTGTCGGAGTCTGCTGCCTGAATTCCTTCTACAGCCGAAGGTGATGATTTATATCTTACGAAAATGTCGGAAGAATGATCGAGGCCGTCGGCACAAAGAAGACCACCAAGAGTGACGGTGATTTCTGTATCGACATCTGCATCAATGGCAGGGGCTTTGAAATTATACAGCATCGCATCGGCAGAATCGACAGAAGAAGTAAGATCACTGTAAGGAACAGAAACTTTATTTGCTACGCCATCCTTAATGAAAGAGAAATCGACTGATTCAAACCGTATCTTCTGTCCGTTGAGCACCCACATCTCCATATCATCACCGCTTTTGAGAGGACTTCCGGCTGCCGGCATCCAGTCAGCTGCAATACTATAAACCACACTTTTTAGATTGTAGGAATATCCAAAAGAGTAAGGGCTTGCGGCATACCCCGTCAGGACATTCTGGCCATCAGCACTCTTGATATTGGAAACGATCAATGAGATGGTATTCTGCGGCTGAAGTCCCGGAATCATCTCTTCCGGGAAACGAGTGACACCCTGCAGATTAACAGTCACTTTATTCCTGTCAATATTTACAGGCACTTTTTCGTGATACATGCCGGCATCGATATTATCCGGGTCGCCGTATTCAATCTCTGCTGATGGATGGCAGTCAGGATCAATCTCCCCATTAAATAATAGGGTCACTATACCCTCGTTGCTTCCGGGAAGATAATATGTAAAGAAATCCGTAACACCGCTATTAGGGGTACCGACTTCCCTGATAAGCTCCACCGGAGCACCGGCCATCTTATATTTTAGCACCAGTTTTCCGGGGCCGTCGCCAAAATCAGGACGATTAGATGAGTTATATTCATCCCTGATTCCGGTAAGAGTCAGGGTCAATTCATCACCGGCATTTATTTTACCATCATGATACCACTGACGCAGGGTATTAAACCAATTAACGGCAATGTATGAGTCAACCACAGTCGGCGATATCTCTGCAGACACACCATTGACTTCGGCGACACACCTCGTGCACTTTATCGACATATTGAAAGCAAGTTCGAGTCTATATGCAGAGCTTATAGAAAGGACATTCTCAGGAGAGGGCTCCACCAAGCCCAGCTCAATCTGCTCCTTTTCTACGACAAAACGGAAAACACCCCCTGAAATAGGATTGGGATGGTAGAAATATAAAGTCTCCCCTTCTGTGACAGAATAAACACGGGCTTTCTCGCCGGAAGCTGTATAGAAGCTCTGTTGCGAGAAAATTTCATCCTCATGAGCAGCATCTTTATAGACACCTAATTCATCACCGGTGTAATAACTCTTCAAAACGCCGGACTCAACAGGAGTATAATGTCCCATTACAGGAACCAACATATCGTATTCATATACTACGCCGGGCTGTATTTCGCCAAGATCAATAGTGTCAGCGGCATTTGCCGAAACAGTGGCAGACACAATGACAGAAGCAAGTAAATATTTAAGATTCATATAAATAGACCCTTTTTAGGTTTTAAATTGATTAGTTTAAAATATTTGATTCTCAAAAATCAAGTGCTCAAAGCATCTTTTGGAAGTCAGCATAGACATAAGCACAGGATGAGAATATGGATACAAATTACATAAAAATTACCAATAATTTTACAAAAGTATAAAAATAATTTGAAAATCTTGATAAATAAAATGTTAAAAAATAAAAAAGAGAAAAAAGGGAAGGCCGCAGCAGCGAACTTCCCTTTCATAAAATAAGCAGGTATGTTTTATTATTTTATGGGGCAAATTAAAGTATTGAACATTAAACAATGAACAATAAGTGATAATTTTTAGAGGCGGGCTTTTTCGCGTTCGATGTAGGAATCGATTGAGAGGCCGTTGCCGAGAGAGAACTGAGGATAATCCTTTTTGATAGTCTCATAGCATTTGAGAGCATCACCGTATTTCTTCTGCTCATCGTATACAACAGCCATCTTCAGAAGCGCACGGGGAGCAATCTGAGGATTCTTGTCGGCTTTCTTTTCAGCGTATTTGAAAGCGGAGATAGCTTCGTCGTATTTCTTAAGGTTTACGTAGCAGTCGCCAAGGAGAACCTGGGCATTAGCAGCCAGCACCTTGTCGCCGGTGCTGAAATCCTTAAGATATTTGGCAGCTTCTTCGTATTTGCCGGAGTTATAGAGGGTCTCGGCTGCGCTTAGAGCTGCGAGTTTGCCGGCATTAGTACCACCATATTCATCAGCTACTTTCTTATACATAGCAGCGGTGGTGGAGTCATTGCCCAGAGCTGTGAGTTCTACCTTATTGTAGGCCTCCATAGCCTTATTGTTCTTTGGGATCTTATAGAGATATAGCCAAGCGAAAGTGAGGCAAGCCACAACGAGGATAGCACCCATTGCGATACCCATAGCTTTTTTGTTAGTCTCTATATTACGACCGAGGTTTGTCAGCCTATTGTTGATATTTTCGAGCTGGTCAGGCTGCTCTGGTGTCTGGTTGGTTGATGCCATTTTATTATTATATTTCTTTAATTTTCTTTAAAATATGGGAGTTATTGACAGGATTTCTACATCCTTAGCCCATTCGAAGCGCAAAGTTAATGATTTTTTTTGTGACGTGCAAATTATTTCGAGAAAAAATAGTTTTAATTTTGGCATATTCTGGAGAGGGAATCTCACGCAAAGGCGCAAAGGGCTCGCTGAGGGCAATTTGAATTATGAATTATGAATTATGAATTATGAATGATCATTTCTCCACTCGGAAGCAAAGAGCGCTGAGGCTCGCTCGCTGCGCCCCTCTGCCAGTTCCAACCATCGTCGGAGCAAATAAAAAGTTCTGCGCCTAAATTCTATAATATCTTTCCTTGTCAGGTGTGATTGACGCGCGATGACGCACTCGGAGAGTGCTAACTACTCTGGATTGACGCGCGCTGGCGCATGCGGAGCATGCTTTATTACGTTGGTTTGACTCGGTCTTAGTTATTGCAATCTCTTCTTGGCCCTATTTCATGCTGTTGTCTCAAGACGCGACAGATCGAACATCAAATAAATGAGTAAAAATTCAATTTTTTTGTGAAAATATTTGCAAAATTGAAATATTAGCATTATCTTTGCATTGACAGAATCCGCCACGCTTCCCAAAGACCAGCGAACCAGGGCGGGTCTTTTATTTTTATGAACAAAGAATACTCCAAACCCGCCTTAAATACATTTGCCATAATTGAAAAACTCAAGGCAAACGGATTAATCATCATTGATGAAAAAGAAGCCCAACGAAAGTTAGGTTTAGTAAGTTATTTTAGGATTGCCTCTTACCTTCGACCTATGGAGGAAGATAAGGAATCGCACTATTTTAAAGCAGGAAGCACTTTAGAAAACGCATTTGCCTTATATGAATTTGACACAAGGCTTCGACAGCTTGTTTTTTCAGCGATACAGGAGATTGAAATTGCTTTACGCACCAAAATCATCCAACACTTCTCATTGAAATATGGTCCTTTCTGGTTTATGGATGTTAATCTTTCAGAGAATGAACGATTATTTGCACAAAATCTCTCATCTATTGACCGAGAATTAGATCGATCTCGTGAAGATTTCATCAAAGAGCATTACAAAAAGTATAAAAAACCGACATTCCCTCCTGCGTGGAAGACATTGGGACTGGCTTCTTTGGGTACTCTATCAAAACTATATTATAATTTTTCTGACAATAAGGTCAAAAAAAATATCGCGCGCGAGTTTAACTTACCAAATCATGAAACTCTGGAAAGTTGGATGCGTAGCATTGCATCATTAAGGAATTTTTGCGCACATCATGCTCGCATCTGGAACAGAAGGCTATCAGCCACTCCACAAATAAATGGTAAATATAGAGGACTCTGGATAAGTAATTTGGATATTGATCCCAACCGTCTTTATGCCGTATTATGCTGCATAGCCTACTGGTTAGAAGCAATAAATGGTAAATTTCAATTTGTATCAGATTTGAAAAGTTTGATAAGCCAATATCCAATGGTTGATACAAAAGCAATGGGATTCCCAGATCATTGGTATTCTGAACCTCTTTGGAAATAAGTTTAGAGGTCAGAATGGCTTCGCTCTGATAATGCCCATCATCGTTTTTTTTATGTGAAGTTTTAGTTGATTAGTCTTTTTGACGAGGCTCGACGCACTCGGAGAGTGCTAACTACTCTGTTAGACGCGGTGGGGAATCGTGAGAGGGATGCTTAAAGGATTCTTAGGCGCAGAACTTTCTTGTTGCGCTGCCTATTGAGGGGAACTGGCAGAGGGGCGCAGAAGCTTGCTGGCGCTGCGCATTGCGAGCTTCCAGATGGACGCGCGGGGGCGCATGCGGAGCATGCTTTATTACGTTGGATTGACTCGGTGGGGCGCATGCGGAGCATGCTTTATTACGTTGGTTTGACTCGGGGGGACGAAAAAAGCCGGATGCATATCGCTATGCACCCGGCTCTATAAAAATAGCTATGTCCAGCTCGTTATTTTAATATGGCCTTCACTACGGTGTTTCCGCTGCGGAGGATGTAAAGTGCAGGCTTCAGCTGTTTCAGTTCCTCGCGTGAGCAACCTTTCTTCAGCATGACGCCGTTCATGTCG
>CAMWQY010000004.1 GCA_947176355.1 uncultured Porphyromonadaceae bacterium | reverse complement strand
CGAGTGCTACGCTGAATACAACAGCGAGAGCGAGAACGATTTTCTTCATTTTCTTATAAATTTAAAATAATAAAACATGTTTTGCTTTCAAAAACGGTGCAAAGTTAATACTTATTTTTGAATTGACAAAAACTTTTCTCAATTTTTTTATTTGTCACCCTCAAAAATTGTGTTTTTTAACATTTAAGCTCTGAACAAGCTCCTCCCCAATGCACCGGATTGTGGTGCGAACGCAGTGAGCACATCAATGTGTCCCCGCGGACCTTAACCCTTAGCTTTAACCCTTTTATATAGTGGCAGCCCTATAAGGTAGAATGCCAAAGCCTGTAGCAGAAGCCCTATCCCGGCTGCATACAGCATCCAAATGCAGAAGATAGTGCACCCTATTCCGATGGCAAGCGCATACGCATATCCTCTCTTCGCATGCTCTGTGAGTAGACCGCACCTATAGTCTTGACGGGCTATCTGTACTAAGAAAAGTCCGCTGAAGAGATATGCGGGTAAGACCATCAATCCGGTGATGTTGAGAGCATAGAGATAGACATTTTCTGCCATCACCACCAAGAAAAGAAATCCTTGCATGATAACTCCGGATGCCAACAAAGCCCTTTGCAGAGAATCGCTTCCATCGCTTTTCAACAGCCATTTCGGAAATATGCCATGACGTGCTGCCGAATATGGTTGCTCTGCTGTCACTATTGTCCATGCAAACCATCCTCCGGTGATAGATATTATGACGGCTACTATCACAAGCCAATAAGCCCATTCTCCACATATACTCCTCAAAGCGTATGCTACAGACGGGTCCTCGAGGCCTGCAAGCTTTGCCCTTGACATTATGCCGAAACTGAATACTGACACAAGAACATACAAAATCCAGGCAGCCAAAAATCCGAGAATTCCCGCTTTCCCAACTTCACTTTGCCTGCGAGCCCTACCGGACATGACCACGGCTCCCTCTATCCCAATAAAGCACCATAGAGTCACAAGCATGGTGCTCTTCACCTGAGTCGTGA
Organism: uncultured Porphyromonadaceae bacterium; assembly: GCA_947176355.1. GTDB lineage: Bacteria > Bacteroidota > Bacteroidia > Bacteroidales > Muribaculaceae > Lepagella. Next base: position 21,283 of record CAMWQY010000004.1, on the reverse strand, counting down.
TTCCTCCGATTTCATCCCCTATGCCCCAAATGTCAGACGTCAATGTTTCATATTTGATATTGAGCGCAAGCAAAATGATGATAAGGGCTATTACTGATAGTTTCAGGATCGCTGCCCCGGTGGCAATGATCGATGATGTTCGCATTCCTGAGCATATTAGAAAATACATGACCCATATAAGTGCGGAACAAAACAATATCGTATGCCAACCGTGATTGAGCAGCACCGGGAAGAATGCTCCGACAGTGTCGTTGAGCATTACGGCGTATGCAATATTCGCAAAGCATGCGCATAGCCAATAGCCCCATGCGATATTAAACCCGGTAAATCGTCCAAATCCCTTTTCTGCATAGAGATATATGCCTTCGTTGAGTTCCGGATGCCGGTCGCTGAGTATCTTGAAAGTGCTTACCAACAGCATCATTCCGGTAGCTGTGATGGCCCATCCTATCATGACAGCTCCTAATCCTGCGCCGGCGGCCATGTTCTGCGGTATGTTGAAGATGCCGCTTCCCACCATCATGCTGAAGACCAATGCCACAAGCCCTGTCAGCCCTAACTTATTCTTATCGACGAAAGCATTGTCCTTTTCCATATCGCAAAATATGTGGAATAATACGTTTACTTTTGGTCATACCGGACTTGTCAGCGCACAGCCACTTTGACGGAGGTATGTAAGTGGGAAGTAGTAAGTGTAATGATGTATATGCCCGGAGTGATCTCGTATGGTAAAATTTCATATCCACGTCCTATGCCGCTATGTGAACCAATCAGGCTCCCCGCCACGCTATGTATCTGAAGGCAATACGCATCTCCGGCAGAAAGCTTTACGCTCACTCCCTCGCGCGTGGCGCCAAGTATACCGGATGATTCGGATTGACGCACATCGTTCACTCCAACCATCGGATTCTCGCCTACACGCAACGCATCGGTGTTCTGGACCTCTCCGGTTGTAGTGTCAAGGACGTATGCCACCACACGTGCCTGCGCAGGGTCGGAAAGAAGTTCGGGTACTTCCGCCTGCCATTTTACTTCATACTCTTTCCCTGCTTCCATCGATGCCGGAAGTGACCCTTCAATTCCGTTGAAGGCACCATCAGAGGTGAGAGTCACATCTTCATAATACATCAGTTCAGGAAGAATAGTGCCCGGCAGATAATAGAAAGGACCGTATGACGGCTGATTGCAGTTGTTGCTCTGTACGAAATTCCTATTGGTTGGATCGGTATCATGGAAATCTCCGGTCAATACATAACCCAGACGATAGCGTCCGTCGCTATTGTCGATTGTCTCGGAAACACTCACATGAGCTGTCATTTCGAGCATTCTTCCCCTGGGTGCGGGAATCTCGTCAATTCTTATGGCAAAAGATGTAGGGAGCTCGTAATATTGGCTGAATTTATTAGTGTTAGCTCCTGCTGACCCCTTAATTCGATTGAGCATCATGTATGGTACGGCATACCATTCAAGATCATCCCAATATGCCTGATTGCCAAGCACATCATTGACATGAGTATTCACGGGTACTACTCTGTCTCCGTATAATTCCAAAAGCTTTTCTACTGCTATGTCTCCCCCGGGACAGTTGTCACACCACATCCCGGTGCCTCTGTCTACGAGGTATCTGCGTGTGAAAGGATCAGGTGAGACCGTAGGTGTCTCTTCTTCAGGGTTGGGCTCAGCCTCAAACTCCCCTATCTGCAAGTCCCACATCGCCAGAAGATAGCCTTTGCTGCTTGTGCATACGAATCGCAGTGACACTTCCTGCCCTTCCATCGGGGCAAGCGATATATTGTGTGGCGTGGCAAAATATGACTCAGCTTCTACCTCCGCTAAGATGACGGGGGAGCCTCCGTCTGCCGGAACTGCCTCAACACGGTAGCTCTCAGGAAAATGCCTATAGACTGATTGTGCATTCCACTTTAGCCTGTGTCCCTTCTCAATTTTCAGTGGTGGAAGAGTGAGCGTGTTTTCGCAGCTTCCCGCCCCTGCTGTATAGGTCGGAGTCACGGCAACATAACCAAAGTTGTAAAGACGGTCTACTGTCCATCCAGTCTCTGTATACCCGCGCTTGTAGGCTGTCTTTCTGGGGAGCAGTCCATTAGCATTGGCAGTCTCCACATTTTTGGGGAGACTGCCATTGGAAAGATTAAGTTTATATGCAGGGGTTGATGATTGTGACTGCACCGGCTGAGCAGATATTATGGCTGCCGATGCAGTCATCAAAAAGCATATCAATGATTTTTGCATCTTCATTTTACGACGATCTTATAGCTTGCATCGTCTGCCTTGACCATATATACGCCGGCGGCTACCTCAGTCACCTTATCAGTGCTTACCAAACGACCGTTTAGGTCATAGACAGCAACATTCTCGGCATTAAGCACCTCAATGCGTCCCTGAGTCGCAATCACAAGACCCTTCTTGGGCGATCCTGCGAGCTCCGGAATGCCATCTGTGCCTCCATTTACCTGGATTATGAAGGGATAATACTGAGACTCGCCAATCGCCGGATTTATCTCCGATGCTACGCCTGCGATTGTCTTGCCATCAGACGAAATTTTGCTAATGCCGTTGATGGTATATCCACTTTTGATTCCGTACGCATCTTTCACATCGCTTACTTTATTGCCTTCGATCACTTCGCCGTTGCCTGTAAAGATAAGCTGGTCTCCGATGCCGGCTGAGAAGAAATTCACTCCCTTGTCGTTATACCAAGTGTCGGTAAGGTAATTGTAGATTACAGCATTGTTGGTCAAGACTCCGTCATTATCAGATGTTACCTTGGATACGTAGCTGCGGGCTCCGTAGAAATTGCCGTTGCTGTCGCAGTTGGTGAAGAAGCCGTACATCATGCTTTCCTCTCCTCTGATACCGTCATAGTAGTCATTGATAAGCTCTTTCGTAAACCAGACTACGTTGGGATCGTTGATGTCATCGGTCCAAGTCTGCTTTCCGTTTTCATCAACTCCGGTATAGTACTTGCCCCTATATTCAAGGCAGTCCTTTAAAATCGAGATTTTGTCAAACATTACAAGTTCTCCCTCTACGATAAGGGCGTTAAGGGTGCTTCCGAATCCTGCATAGACCTGACCCCCTATCACCTTGCCGTCAGGAGTCTGGGTCAATGGATAGAATCCCTGATGGTCCGGTAGCTTGATGTCCTTATACGTCTTAAGTTCATAGCTGCCATCCGGCTGCAGGAACCATTGGCAGGGGATATACTGTCCGCGTGACGCACCATCGCCTGTGGCTGTCGATAGCTTGATATATTGGTATCCTGCGATCACGGTTCCATCCGGTGTGATGCAGACAGCCTCGTTGGAGTTTACTGCATCCGGATCAATAGGAAGCCGGTTCCATTCCCCGTCCTTGTAGTATGCGGGATACTGGTGATAATCGGCATAGCCTATGCTACCGACTACTATGCCGTCGTTTGAGACATCCATTGCAGTGGTGAAGATGGCACGCTGTGATGCAATTGCGCCCGGCTCCGACTTCTCTGTTATGTCAATAAGCTCCTCGGGATTGTCTGCGCTCCAGATGTAGGCAAGATATTGTTCGTCGTCTGTGATGGCGGCATACTGTCCGTTGCCTGACACTCCTCCTACAATTCCAATTTTGTCGAACACATACACTTTGCTCTCGGCTGTCGCTGCCAGAGAAGTTCCGACAAGCGCTAAGCCCATTAGCAGTATAGATTTTTTCATACTTTGTGGTTGTTTAAATTATCATCAAATATTTTTTGGAGGAAAGAGGACAATCAATTGGTCTTCTTTCTTACGCTACAAAGTTAAACAAAAATATTATTATATACAAACGATATTTACCCGGTTATGAAAATTTTTTATTAATTTTGCATTCGGATAAACCCATTATGCATTATGCATTATGAATTATGCATTGAAAAAATGAATTATGCATTAAATAAAAGACTGCGATATATCGACGCAATGCGTGGCCTCGCAATCCTCCTCGTCGTCTTCAGTCATGTCACAAACGCCTACGTCAAGATGCCGATTACGAATGCATCTTTCTCGGGTGTCTACTATATGATGACGATGTTCCGAATGCCACTCTTTTTCTTCGTAAGCGGCTTTTTCGCATTCCGCATGGCAGAGAAGTGGACTTGGCCTACCGTCAGACGAGTGATGACAAAGAAGTTTCAGGCTCAGATTGTGGGTTTGTCTGTCTTCTGCTTCCTTTATGGTGTATGTATGAAGGGATGGAAGTTCCAATTCATTTGGACATCAAATCCTTATTGGTTTACTATCTCTCTTTTCGAGATGTTTGTCTTATACCTTATCACTGCACTTATTGTGAGGAAAACAGGTAAAAATTGGCCTCTATATACGCTGCTCATTATTTCATGGATTTCTCCATTCGTGTTTAATTATTTCACTGAAGGAGTTAAACTTCCGGAGTGGGTAGTAGGACTGCAAACATGGCACACGCTCAATTATTGGCCTTACTTCATGCTTGGCATCTTCGCCCGTCGTTTTGAATCATTCACTTGGAAAGTCGTAGACAATCAATATTTCAAGGCGCTGATGATACTCTCCTTTTTTGCACTCGTGATTTTCTACGGCTGTCGACATCGCTATTCTCTTGAATGGGAATTTGTAATGACTGCTATGCGTTTCTCGGGCTTGATGACTTTGCTGATATCCTTCCGATCATATCGGGATTGGTTTGACAAAGGCACCCCTGTCAGCAATGTAATGTCGTTTGTAGGGAGCCGAACGCTCGACATATACTATCTTCACTATTTCTTCATCCCGAATCTCTCCTTTATGAAGGGGTTTCTTTCATCGGGTCCGGGCAATTCAGTGCTCGCCATGCTCACTATCGGCCTTGCAATCTCCGCCCTTGTCATAGCACTCTGTCTTATTGTCAGCGCAATTCTTCGCTCCACCCCATTTCTCGCTGCCTGGCTCTTCGGCTCCTCTAATAATGGGAGGGGGGGCTCCTGACCGTATCATATCAGCTTTTTTGAGAGGGTGGTTTCCGAACCGCCCATTTTTTTTATATTTTTTTTGTTGCAAATCCAAACATCTCTCGTTTCCCCTATAGATGGAGAAAGATTTATTCATATCAGCATTCCGCAATGTGCGACGTCGTTTTATGGCGAGGCACTGCGATGACGAGGAAGACGCCCTTCAGGATGCCTTTTGTCGCCTTTGGATACGTCGCGATGTCATATCATCTCAAGGTGAGGCAGAAGGATTCCTGACTGTCACGGCAAGAAACCTCACTGTCGACAGTCATCGTCGTAGGCAGGCATATCCGGAATCCGATATAGAAAATGCGAATCGGTTTGAGTCGGACGACGGGAATCAAGATTCTTTTAAAGAACAATTCCTCGAGATACGAAATCTAATTGATCTTAATCTCTCTCCGCGCGACCGTGATATCCTTCTTCATCGAGACCGGGACGGGTGGGATTTTGATGAAATTGCTTCTTACTACGAAATCTCAGAGGCAAATGCACGAATGATAGTTTCAAGATCGCGCAAGATTATTCGGGAACTTTACCTAAAACGACTAACAAGATGAAAGAAAAAAATATACATAAAATCATCGATCTTTATTTTGAGGCTCAACTGTCGGTCGCAGAAGAGAAGGAGCTTTTTCAGTCTCTCCTCGCATTCAAAGGACACGATCGAAAGGTCGATGAAGCCCTTGCAGTTATGCTTATGTCGCGAATGCATACGGAAAGAATGCAGCCAAAGAAAACACGTTCTCGTATGAGTCTACTATATGGAGTAGCTGCGGCTCTGATGGCTGTTCTCTGCATTTCAGTTCTTTGGCGACAGAATGGACTTGATTCTGACAATGGTATTGAAGGAATGGTTGCTTATGTCGGTGGCGTAAAAATTAGTGATGAGTCTGAGATAATGAAAATTGTGGACGACCAACTCAATGATATCGGAATCTCATCCGAACTGCTTGCTCAGACTGTTGCTGAAGATCTCGATGATATCAGAAATGCATTTAATGAAGACGACTTATGAAACAGTATTATATAAGATGGATATCACTTTCAGTTATTATGATATATGGCATCGTAAGCTTTTTTGCTCATGCCGATAATCTGAATGTCTCACAATTCTTTAAAGAAGATTTCGCCAAGAATCCCTCTGTGACGATGGTGGCTTTTTCAGGAGACCAAACTGCTTGGAAAGGACTTACATTATATAAAAGCGTTTCCGTGTCAGGTGATTCTGCTAAGGCTGATGAAATTGCAAGAAATGTCAGGAAAGATGGAGCAAAAGCGGAGTTTAAGGAAACGTCTTTCAAAGATGGCAAACTTTATTTCGGGTTCTATGGACTTGGAGGAGATGGTGAAAACAGAAAATATCTATTCTATCTCGATCTCAGGCCAAAGGGTAAGGATAAAACCACACTTGTATATATCGAAGGAAATTGGACACCCGAAGAAGTAAAAAGAATGATAACAAAGAAAATCAAATAATTAACATGAAAAAAATATATCTGTCGCTCACAGTCCTCGTCTCCCCGCTTATCTATACTTTCGCACAATCCCCTGAAGTCCCGGATACCGTGAAGATTATTGAAAATGCCAACAAAGTCATTATATCCAAATCAGCCGATACGACCCTTATTGAGGTTGAAACTGAAAAGGGCTACGAAAAGGATGTATTTTCCTACAGTGTCACTGTCGATGATTCAGATAACATTGAATCGGATGATTCTTTCGATTTCGAGATACCTTTCGGAATCGGAAAGGATGACAGGGCTTCCTCTTCCGGCAGAAAATTACAGACATCCTACTTCGTAATGGGGAATGTCTACCTTGGCCAACGCTTCAATTATTCAGGTAAGGCCAATGTGAAGAATTCTTTTGAGGTAGGAGTCCGCAATCTTATTGGTATCCGCTGGAGTCATGGAAGTTATACTCCTTCTTTTTCAATTGGCTTTGGATATGGAGCGCAACGCTATTCTGCTCAAGAAGGATTTATGTATGCCAAGGAAGGTTCAAGACTCTATCTTGCCCCTGCCGCAGAAGGAGTGGAAGTATCCTCAACTGAACTTCAGGTCTTTACTTTCCAGATTCCACTCCTTTTCACTATCCCTATTGGTCGTACGGTGGAATTTGTTGCCGGAGCAGTAGGTTGCTTCAACACTTATGCTTGCGCATCGTCTGAAATTAAGATCGATTCATCTAAATACAAGACCACCTATAAAGGTCTTCAGCAACGTCTTTTCACGGCTGAGCTTACCGCATCGATTGGAGTCTGCGACATTTTGGGTGTGTACGCATCCTGGAGTCCGATGACCCTTTTTCAGGCTCCATACGGTCCTCAGCTCAAATCTTGGAGCATCGGTGCCACCATCAATTTCTGACTTATGGTAGGGTAATTCCCTTACCACCCGGATACGTGAATCTTATAACTCGGTAAATCATTCCTTATAAAAAACAATATGAAAATATCAAGATATATAACTCTCTCACTCCTTATCTCATTATCTACGTCAGCTTTTGCTGAGCTTCCCGATACTCTTTTAGTAGTTGATACACCTTCTAACGTACTGATAACCGAAAGTCCGGAGGGTACACATATTACAGTAACTGATACGGAGAACGGTACTCAGAATCTCCATTTTGTGGAGTATGCACCCGGTGCAAAAGTCAGCACCTCACGAAAATCCACGAGGACAATCATTAACTTTCCGGGTTTAGATTGTCTGAATAAAAAGGAAAGGTGTGGATGTTCGGATAGTGGATTGAGTATCGGAATGGATGGACTTTGCATAGGTCTCAATGAGGCTCATGGACAGACTGGGGGAGGTGGTATTCAATGGTCGAAATCTTTTGAAATCAGCTGGCTCAGCTGTATCAATGTGGGGTATGCTTTCAGTAGGTCGCGCATATATCTTGGTCTCGGTTTTGATTGGCGCAATTACAAGGCTACAGCAGATGGCAAATGGCTTATGCCTGAGGCTTCAGGAGGGGTAGAGTGGGGTAGTGCACCGGAAGGAGCACTTGTGAAATCCACGAATTTGAAGGTTTTCAGCTTGCAGTTGCCATTGATGTATTCATGGCGAGTGCCAAAGTCACGTCTTAAGCTGAAGCTTGGTCCTATTCTAAATTTCAATACATATTCTTCAATTAAGGGAATATATGACGATGCCTACGGAAATCGCTGCGAATACTTCAGAAAAGATTTCGATCGTAACAAGGTCACACTCGATTTCTTTGGTGCTATATCCTACCATAATGCCCTTGGCATTTACGTCCGATACTCTCCGATGAAAGTTCTCTCTTCGTCATCGCCAATCAACTTTACTCCGTTTACTCTCGGATTCACCTTCCTTCTCTGACACGCGTTGACGTCTTCCTCCGATATTCATCTGACTAAAATCATTTTCCCTTTATATATACTTGTTGCAATTTCTCGCCGGCTGGCTTTTCGGCTCCTCTCACAAGTAGGAATAAGTTGCAAGTATTATCTTTTTTTAGTAAATTTGCATTCTAATTTAAAACTATAATCAGATGAAGAAATTTTTACTGTCAATAGGAGCAATGTCTCTTGCTGTCTCATCAATGGCAAATCCGGCTCAGATTGCCCCCGGGCTTGATTCGATGCTTGATATAATCTATTCCGCAGAAGGTAAAAGACAAGAAGTCTCAGTCACTACAAGTGGCTTGACTATGTCATTTAGCGGTCTCGAGGTGTTTCAGGATCAGGTGATTGCTTCCCATGTCATTTATGGCGATGACAACGAAGTGTATATTTATAATATATTCCCTTATCTTCCTACTAATACATATATCAAAGGAATTAAGGAAGGGGAGAAGGTTGTTGTAGATTTTCCTCAAGCAGTTTTCTATGATGACTCAGAGGGTTATGTTGAAGCTTACTATTACACACTCGTTGATATTGTTGAGGGCGTGGATGATGAAGGATATCCTACTACTTCATACATCCCTCAAGAAAAAGCATCTGTGACATTCTCGATTGATGAATTTGGCACAATGGTGGCTCAAGGAATCAGCGAAAATTGTATTTTAGGTGCTTGCGACAGCGAGTACGGAGACTGGATTGGGTTAGGAGCATCAAAATTAGAAATTTCTTCTTTTGATGAAAAGCCTGTTGAAGCTCCCGCAAATCTCGAAGTTTTAAAAAATTATTGGACTTCAGCTGGAAACGAATATGGATGGCAAGTTAACTTTGCACAAGACGGCGATGAAGTGTACTTCCAGGGACTTTCAGAAAGAATGCCTCAGGCTTGGGTAAAAGCTAATATCGTCAAGGATGGAAATACAGCCATAGTCACTATTCCACAAGATCAATATGTAGGCGATTACTCCTCCTATCATATTTTTACAAAATGTGTGGAAATGACCACTAACGAAAAGGGCGACATTTTCTATGATCTCAAGCCTGACGACTACGAGTTCCAGCTCGTATGGGATCTGGAAAAGAATACAATGGAAGCAAAGGATAAAGATGTAGTTCTTCTTTTCAATACTTCAAAGATTGATGTCTATTTTATCAATGACCTTATGGATATGAAGCTTATCCGTCAGGAATCTTACGATGGAGTTCCCCAAAATCCGTATGGATTAGACTTTGTGGATGCTATGGAAGAAGAAGGTTTCTATCTGTTCTCTTTCAATCTCCCGGCTATTTCCACAGAGGGAAAATATCTTCTATTGGATGATATGAAGTATGTGGTATATATCAATGATGAGGAATGGACTTTCGATGCTGATGAATACGATTTGGAAGAGTCTTTGGAAGAAATTCCCTGGTCAATGAACAATTATTGGATCATGAAGAACTATGATTCTTCTCGTCACAAGCTTCCTTTCTTTGTAGAAGGTATTGACACTTTCGGAGTTCAATCAGTCTATAATTACAATGGCGTGGAAACCCGGAGTGAAATCGTCACTCTTGATGTTGAAGAGTTTATGAGTGTTGAAGATGTTGAAGCTGCAAAGGTGGCAAGTGTGAAGTATTATGACCTGACAGGTCGCGAAGTAGCAAATCCAGCTGCAGGCATCGTCATCAAGCGTACTGTTTTCACCGACGGTAGAGCCTCTTCCGCCAAAACAATAATTCGATAGTTCTACCTGTCTATTAATATCAGACCCCAAGTTCTGCTTGGGGTCTTTAAAAATGTTTTTATGAGAAAATCTTTACTTGCACTTGGTGCTGCATGTGTGGCACTAAGCTCAATGGCTGCTAATCCAAAACAACAGTTTAATCCATCGCCTCTGCATTTCGACAGAAACGCAACGGTCCATCCGCTTGGCAAACTTCACGTAGGCACAGCACCTTCCAAAAAAGGGAAGACCCTTGCCAAAATCGGATCTCCTGAAGATGTCATTAATTCTGCTGAAGGCAAAAAGCAAGAAATGACTGTCAATGGTAGCGGATATTATGTATATTGGAGGTATTTGATAGATTACTACGATGAGTCATCAGCCGGACAAGTCGTCTACGGCGACAATGATGAAGTATATCTCTCTAACATTATCCCATACGGCGCCACAGACACTTATATAAAAGGGGTAAGGAATGGTAATAAAATTGAAGTAAATCTGCCTCAGACTGTTATATGGTTTGATGATTCTGATGGTAGCTATGGCTACAACCTTTGCCTTCTCGAACTTGATCCGGAAGAAAGCAGCGAAGAAGAAGGTAACTGGTATAATGTAACTGATGCTTCGTCTGTTTCTTTTACTGTTGCTGACGACGGATCTATCTCAGCTGATGGTCTTAGTAAAGATCTGATTCTTGGATATGCTTATACCGACAATAACTCATGGGTAGGATATGGCGTCTACGACCTCTCTTTGACTCCTTTCAATGACCTGGCGGTAGACGTGCCGGCTGATATTGAGGTTTCGAAAAACTTCTGGAGCTATAGTTGTGAAGGCTTAGGGTATGGCTGGCCTATAAGTTGGGCTCAGGGATATGATGAGGTTTATTTCCAGGGCTTTAGTATGGAAATGCCCGATGCATGGATTAAGGGTACAGTAGAATATGAAGACTCTGAGGCTATTATTTCTATTGCATCGAATCAGTATATCGGAGTTTCCAAGGGATTCCATGTCTATACAAAAGCTGCTATGCCTATGTATGATGAAGATTACGATGAGGAGTACTATGAATTCATGCCCGACGACTATCTGTATCAATTGGTATGGGACTTCGAGGAGAATATAATCTATCCTAAAGATCCAGACGTAGTGTTGCTGCTGAATCTTGGGAAAAATGAGGTGTTTGAACTTGATGAGTTCTCCGGCTTTGTTCTCAGGCATCAAGATTCATTTGCCGGTATCCCACAAAATCCATGCAATGTAGTATTTATTGACTTTATGGAAAATTTTGATGAATACGATCTCTATTTCAATGTCCTCGGATTGTCAACCGAAGGGGATGTGCTTATTACCGAAAATTTAAGCTACATCATCTATATTGATGGTGATGAATGGACTTTTGATGCATCAGATTATAAACTGAAAGAGGATATGGTGGAAATACCATGGTCGTTTGATTCCGACTATATTATCAATCATGGTGGTTCTATGCGTCAGATAGCATTCTTCGTGGAGGGTCTTTCTACTATCGGGGTTCAGTCAGTCTATAAATATGATGGCGAAGAGACAAGAAGCGAGATCGTGACTCTCAATCTTGAAGGTCTGTCAGCTGACGGCATCAATGCAGATAAGAAAGTGGCGGCTGTCAAATACTATGATATGACGGGCCGTGAAGTCGCTAAGGCAGCTTCAGGCGTCGTGATTAAGCGAGTCGTTTATGAAGACGGCTCAGTTGCCTCCTTTAAGAAGGTCCTCCATTGATTAATAGTTTATAGTTAATAGTTTATAGTTACATATATATGTTGAAGAAACTTTTTGCTACGTGCTTTCTGAGTTCAGCCATGCTTTCAGGCGTGGCTGCAGAAAGTGCCATTACATTTTCATACGCTGATGATGATTACACAGCCTGGGGTAAGGGAAAAGCAGAAATCTACGATGCAGCTATCCGTATCGACGATCCTGCTCTCATAGGAAAGAAAATTACCGCTATCCGTGCTGTCTTAAATGCATACGAGGGGATTGAGTCGACTTCTCTATGGCTCTCTAAAGAATTGACGCTTGAGAAAATCGACGGTGTTAAGGTGACCGTCCCTGATGTTTGTGCGGCTGAGGTCACTCCTGAGAAGATTTCGCTTCCCGGTATCGAAGACTCATTCGGCGAGCTCTCGACAACTCTTGCGGAGCCTTACGTAATCACAGAAGATGGTATATATGTGGGCTACAGCTTCACTGTGCCCGCTGCAGAAAAGGGGCAGACCCTCACCAATAAGCAGCAAAATCCATTGCTCCTTTCTCCTTGCGACAATCCAAACTCTCTCTATATCCGTGCATCCAAAGACTTCCTGAAGTGGGTGCCTTATAACGATAAACTTAATGCAGCTGCAGTGATTTATGTGACTGTCGAAGGTGATTTCCCTGAATATAGTGTAGGAATTAAAAACGTTGCTACTACATACGCTCCGATTGATGAGGACTTCAGTATCAAGGCTGTTATCTCTACTCCAGGTGTTAAGGATGTGTCATCTTTAGGATATACTTACACGTTGAATGGCAAGAATTTCGACAGAACTCTTGAATTTGACCCTCCTATTGCATCTAACTTTGTCAATGGCACTTCTGTAGACTTCCCGATAGAAGCAATGTCTGAACTTGGTGTGTTCGCTGTTGATTTGAACATCAAGAAGGTGAATGGTATGGATAATGTGAATCCAAAGTCTAATGTGTCATTTACATTGTCGGTTCTTCCATACGTACCTCTGCATCGTCCGATGCTTGAGGAATTCACCGGGACATGGTGTGGCTGGTGTACTCGTGGATATTTCGCACTCGAGCAGTTGAATGAATTGTATGGTGACAATGTTGTGTTGGCGGCCTACCACGACCGAGATCCTATGCAGGTCACAGGATTTCCTATAAGTTTCGCCGGTTTCCCCAATTCTACTTTGAATCGAGATGGTACAGAAGACCCTTATTATGGAAAATCCGATGATGGATTCGGTATGAAGAAGGAAGTTATTGCATCTATGGAGACTGTTGTTGCTGCCGACATTTCAGTTAAGGCTGTTTGGGCAAATGAAGAGAAGACTAAGATTAATGTTTCTTCTACTGCTACTTTCTTTGAAAATAAGGAAAACGCCGGTTACAAAGTTGGCTATCTTTTAATTAACAACGGTCTTACCGGGGAAGAAGATGGTTGGTTGCAGTCTAACTATTTCCCGGGTGCAGCGGTAAACTACATTGGCACTGAACTTGAAGTCCTCACAAAGTGGCCCGCTAAAGTCCCGAATCTCATATTTAATGATGTGGTGGTTGATGTCGATGGTATGAAGGGTGTCGATAATTCAGTTCCCTCTGATGTAGAATTCAACAAGCCTTACGCTTCAGATTTCTCTTACGACATTGCTTCCAATGATGTGATTCAAGACAAGAATAAGCTTTATGTGGCTGCCTTCATCATCAATCCTGATGGCACTATTCTCAATGCCAACAAAGTCAAAGTTACAGATCCATCTGCTGTTGAGGATATTGAATATTCTGCGGAAGAGGTTTCTTCTGAATACTACGACATCTCCGGTGTCCGCGTAGCCACTCCAAAGCAAGGAATATTCGTAAAGGTTTCCAAACTTTCTGATGGCTCAACTCGTAAGTCTAAAGTAATATTCAAATAAAATTCACCTTATATTAACTTCTACCCCAAAGAAGTTTCTCTCGTAGTGATGCCGCAAACGTATCATCGTGTGGCGAGAGCAAATTCACCACGTAGGGGGCGGCCTTCAACTCAAGGCTGCTCCCTTCTTTCATTGTCACGCTGTATCCATCCACACTGAGCCTGTATGATCCGGTCCTGGAAGTCATCGTCAGTCTCAATACGGAATTCCCTGATATGACTATCGGGCGCAAAGTCAGTGAATGTGGGGCTACCGGTGCAAGCACCATGCAATCCAATTCCGGCTGGCATATCGGTCCCCCTACCGACAGATTATATGCAGTGCTTCCGGTTGCGGTAGACACTATGAGTCCGTCTGCCCTATAATCTGCAAGAAAGAATCCGTCAAGCTCAACATTTACATTTATCATTGAAGCAGAGTCATCTTTCTGCACCGCTATCTCATTAAGAGCGCAACGTAAGAAATCGTCAGGTATCCCTTTACCCGACACTTCAATAAGCTTTCTGGGTTGCATCTGTAAAGATTTGGCGCGGATGCCGTCAAGAAGAAGCGGAATGTCATCAAGAGAAAAATGGGCAAGATAGCCCAAATTCCCGGTGTTGACTCCGGCGATAGGCATCTCCGTTGATTCCAATCTGCGTGCGGTCCGCAAGAAAGTGCCGTCTCCTCCAAAACTGATTGCCACATCGGCATCCGGGATACCGGAGAATATTGGGGGTATGAAATCCGGATTTTCTCCGAATCTTGAAAGATAAGCAGCAAACTTTTCATGACACAAAAGGCCGAATCCCCTCATGCGGGCTTCGGCCATGAAATTCATTATCCCGGTTAGATTCTGATCTTGACGGGATTTTCCATACAACGCTAATGTGGTTCGTCTCATTACGGTTCAAATGTTATACGTTGAGCATTACTTGCAATTCGAGCAGACGCTCGGCGGCAATCATCGAGTCAGTGTAGTTGTTTCCTTCAGCTTCCGCCACTTCATATCCGTATCTTTCCAGATTATGTATAGCTGGAGTCGGATCGTCGCAGCGCAGTCTGAGGGTCACGCTGATGCTCGTGTCGTCGGCAGGCTTCGTCAGAAGGTCTACGACAGGAGCCCCTGCATCCTCGCACGCATGTGTCAGGATGCTTGCACTGTAGTCTGACGGAGAGCATAAAAGCGTCACCATGCTGCAGTCGTCGCGCTGTATGAGAGTCTCTTGTGTCGTCAATGTTAATTTTCTTTTGGTGATTTCAATGTTTTTCATTAATTTTGCCTTGCAGAATCTGCAAAGTGCTTTAGATGCCAAGCATCGAAATCGGTTTGCGTTTTCAAAGTTACAAATATTGTGCCGAAAATCATAGTTTATGGGCAATTTTTAATTTTTTTTATTCTTATTTTGCCCAACAAGCACGATTATGCATAATATTTTCACTTTAATACATTGTTTTTATAATATAACAATACAAAAACGAAAATGACAAGACTAAGTGTCAATATCAATAAAGTTGCCACAATCCGCAACGCCCGGGATGAAAACAACCCTGACCTCGTTCAGTTTGCATTGACATGTGAAAAGGCGGGAGCACAGGGTATAACTATTCATCCTCGACCGGACGAGCGTCACATCAGGCGCTCAGATGTCCCTCTGCTGAGAGAAGCAATTGCCACAGAGCTAAATATAGAGGGATATCCCTCCGAAGACTTCATTAATCTCGTATTGGAGACAAAGCCGGAACAAGTGACTCTTGTTCCTGATGCTCCGGGCCAACTCACATCCAACCATGGCTGGGACGTGATGGCTAATTCTGTGATGCTCTCTGACATCATAAAAAGATTCAAGGATGCAGGAATAAGGGTCTCGCTGTTTGTGGATCCTGATTCTAATCAGGTGCTTGAAGCAAAACTTGCCGGAGCTGACAGAGTGGAGCTATACACCAAATCCTACGCTGACAATTATGCAAAAAATCGAGAGCATGCGATAGCTCCATTCGTGGATGCTTCTACAGTGGCTAAAGTGTGTGGAATAGGCCTGAATGCCGGCCACGACTTAAGCCTCGAGAATCTCAAATATTTCCATGATACAATTCCCTGGATCGATGAAGTCAGCATAGGACACGCTTTAATTTGCGACGCTCTATATCTCGGAATTGATGCCACTGTCAAAGCTTATCTTGACTGCCTCCTACCGTCAATGCATAATGCATAATTCATAATGCATAATTAAAATATAAGCTGTGAATTTGTAATAGATTATGTGTTTGAGAATAGGGAAATTATGAATTATGCGTTAAGAATTATGAATTAAATTAATTATGGAAACCCTCAGCCTTTGGTCGCTCGTCATGGATGGCGGCTACATTATGATTCCACTCGCTTTGATGCTGATAGTAAGCATCTACATCTTAGTAGAAAGATGCCTCGCTATATCCCGTGCAAGTAAAGAAGACAAATCTTTCATGGATCGCATTCGCGACTATGTCCATGAAGGTGACCTCGAAAGCGCAATGCAGCTCTGCAAGAAAACAGATACTCCATATTCTCGTCTTATTCTCAAGGGTGTCACTCGTATCGGTCGCCCCATGCAAGACGTGCTTGTGGCAATTGAAAATACCGGAAATATTGAAGTGGCAAAGCTTGGAAAGGGCTTCACTTGGTTGTCTACAACTGCCGCGGGCGCTCCTATGCTCGGATTTCTCGGCACC
The DNA here is from genome assembly GCA_947176355.1 of uncultured Porphyromonadaceae bacterium. Classification (GTDB taxonomy): domain Bacteria; phylum Bacteroidota; class Bacteroidia; order Bacteroidales; family Muribaculaceae; genus Lepagella. Next base: position 4,849 of record CAMWQY010000004.1, on the reverse strand, counting down.
GTCACCGGTATGATTGAGGCTTTTTATGCACTCGCTATGGCGGGCACAGGTGCTAATATCATTGTGCTTTCAAGCGGTATATATCAGGCGCTTGTCACTACTGTCGGCGGTCTTATCGTGGGCATCATCGCGCTTTTTGCCTACAACTTCCTCGTTAGCCGTGTCAACCGTGTTATGACAGGCATGGAGACCAAGACCATGGAGTTCATGGACCTCCTTAACGAACCCGCCGCCTGAGGTTCTTCAACGAGCTTTTTTTACTGTATGCGGCTTTAGCCGCATTCTGACAACTGATAACAGACAACTCAATGGCCCTAAAACGCTCTTTCAATAGTCTCGATACATTCTCCATGTCGTCAATGACAGATGTGATTTTCCTTCTGCTCATTTTCTTCATGGTCACTTCTACACTTATCTTTCCGGCTGCAATTGATGTAAATCTTCCGCAAAGTTCTGAACAAACATCTAAGAAACCTCTCACGGAGGTTTATGTTGACTCTCTGTCTCAGTTCTATATCGTGATGGATCGTACTGATTCATTACCCGGGACTTCTACACCCAGGACTGTCACGCGAGATGAACTTATATCTGCCCTGACTCTTATTCAGCAGCAAGATTCTACGCGGGGGATAGCTCTCTATGCTGATGAGAAGGTAGAATATGGCAAAATTGTGGAAATTCTTGACATGGCAGCACGTCGCAAGATGAAAATGGTGCTTGCCACTAAAGCCCTTCAAGAATCTCCTTCCGATATAAACTCGGGAAAATGATATTTCGCCTATGAACTCATCCCATCGCAGAGACTCAATTATAGCAGCATTCGTCACATTCCTGGCGATTGGTGCTATTCTCGTGTGGTTGTTAGTGGCGACTCTACGCTATGATGAGCATCTTGCTTCAGCTGAGAATCCTCAGCTTGAGGAAGACGAGGTGTTTCTCGATCCTGAACTCTTACTTGAGAATCATAAGACTATCGGTGAACCTGATGCCGTCGCAAAGGATGCGCCTGCTCCGGAAATAAAAGGAGAGCCGGTTCCGGCTGTTGAAGAGCAACCTCATACTGTCGTATCGGACGATAATCCAACTCCTTCTCCGGAGCAGAAACTTGTAGCATCAACTGCTGAAAGTCCGGTGAAAACGGTGGCTCCGGACAAAAAGAAGGAAGAGGAGAAGGTAACAACTTCTATGGCAGGTAAGTTCAAAAGCAAGCCTGGCTCTGTACAGGGAAAATTCGACTCCGCAGGTGGTAGTGAAGGAGTAGGAGCCGGAGTCACCGGCAAGATGAGCGGACGTCAATTCCTTGGATGTCCTCTTCCGGACGTATCGCTTGCCCACAAGACCACTGTCACCGTATCCATCACAGTAGATGCCGAAGGAAAAGTGATGACAGCTACGGCTTCCGGTGCCGCTACCCGCGAGATCAGAAAAAAATGCGAGCAAGCCGCTATGCAAGCTCGCTGGAGCGCAAAAAAAGGAGCCACATCGACGCGCGGCTCCCTGACCTTCACCATAATCCCCAAATAATAATTTAAATGCACAATTATTATTCATTCATGTTAAGAAAGCTTCTTCCTTTACTGCGAAGCCAATTATGCATTATGCATTATGCATTATGAATTGATTAAGTAGGCACAGACGTGTCCGAGGGGAAGTTTCCCTTTTATCTCGAGAGGCACTCTCTTTCCATCTTTGGATATCCATGCCTCTATATCATCGCTTGTCTTTTTCCCCCCTTTAGAAGTGAATGTGAATTTGATATGCCAAGCATCCCGTTTGGTGCCATCGCGCATCTTGACACTCCCTTCGCCAACTTTCCATATCTTTACAGTTTCCTCACGCGACTCAGAGAAGAGGGTAGCGGTGAGTTTCTTTCCGGTTTCAATGTTTGCAAGGTCAATACTTCGTATCCAGTAGAATACACTCAACATATCGAAAGTATCTCCAGATGAGGACAATTCAAAACTATCAGTCTTGACATTCCCTTTTTTCTCTTTATAGACAGAGGCATTACCCTTGACATTAGTCCCTGTATAAGAGTATTCAATGACATCTTTTCTATGCCAGTCGCCCTCATGTGCTATTTTTGTATAAGACAGAGGTCGGAATTTAGCTTTGTCCATGACCGAAACCAGTGTGTCTCTTACCTTGAAGAGACCATCAGCCCATGGCTTAGTCTTTCCTGTCAGTCTGATATAATACTTTGAGCCTTGATTCTTGATAGAAAGTGTGGCTTCCCCTGAATCTTTCGTGATAAGTCCCCACTTATATGTGATGACATATTTCAAGGTCTCATCGGCGAATTTTGTATCTGCCGATGAAGCCTTCAAATAGCCGGGTATCATACATAATACGGCTATGAATATCTTTACAATTGCTTTCATGCTATATAAGACAAGTAATCATCAAGAAAGTTAAAACAACAGTATAGATGTTGTCAGTCCGGGATCCAAACAGAATTTCGTGCAAAAATCCTACCCGGGTCAGTAAGCTCCGCCGCATCCAAAGCATTCAGCGTCTTCCTCCATCCCACGCGCTCCTTTTCGTCAGCTCCCGGCCCCGAACACTTATATTCCCCATATCGTGCCGTCTTTTCGTTTTCCGCGTTCCCCCAGTTATGCCATCCTTTCGGGCTGATGTTCTTCGGAAGTTCGCAGTTGATGAAGAAAGTCGATGCATACGGTCGCCAAGGACGCCCGAGATGCACGTTCTTAGCTTCAGGGTCTGCTGTCACCTTGCAATTATGGAACACGTAGCCCACTAAGTTCTCCTTAGGCGTTGAAGCAGCCGTCAGATATCCGTCACGTTTGGCATGCAGATGGCAATTGCGGAAAAGGGCAGTGGCTGCTCCGAAAATAAAGTCTACTGTCCCTTCAATGTAGCAGTTGTCAAAGAGATCGCGTGAATTATGTCCAGTCGCATAGAGCGTATCTTGATTTCCGAGGATATCGCAGTTGATAACGTGTATTTTGTCTCCAGTAGTGTGCAATGCCACAGCCTGTCCTACTTGCCCCGCAGTATTCTCGATTGTCATATTCTTCAGAGTGATGTCATTGCCGTCTATTCGCATAGTATAGCTTCCCGAAGTCCCCATATTGTTGAGCGACGCATAGTCTCCGTTAGATATCACAGTCCCTTTCCGGCTCTCTCCCTCTATAGTGACATTTTTCAACGTATTGTTTACGAGCACCTTCTCCTTATACACTCCATCCTTAACGAAAATTCTCACAGGATCATCAAAATCCCCCCGGACCTTCTTAAGCGCCTCGTTGATGGTCTTGTAGTCGCCTGTCCCATCCTGAGCCACAGTGATAGTCTTCGTGTACTGTCCCTCCTCAGCAGCCCATACTTGTCCCATAAATCCCAAAAGCACTGTCACCAATGCCAAAATCTTGATCTTCATAATTGTATAATTTTTTTAATTACTCATTCTTCTTATAGTATTCCTAAAGAAAAGATAATATAGTAATGCGGCAGCAAAAAGCGCAAATGAGAAGCTATAGTAGACTCCGACGTTGCCCATATCCAGACCGGTAGCTAACCAGAACATTGCCGGCACTCCGATAAGGATGTAGGCTATCAGCGTCACCCAGAGGAATGGTCTGACATTTCCTGTGCCTCTGAGTCCGTTGGCAAATGTCAGCTGAGTGGCATCGCCATACTGGTAAAGCACAAGTGGCAATATCAGCATTCCTGCCGAAGCAAGTACTTCCTCATCTGGAGAGAAGAATCCGGTCAGTGTATGTCCGCAGAAGAAGAACAATGCCGAAGCTGCTGTGGCGAGTATGAGGTTGAGATGCAACCCTGCCAACGTGATGCGTCTCACTCCTGCCATATCGCCGACTCCTGTATAGTTAGCCGAACGAATTGATACCGCTATTCCGAAACTCATGAATATCATGAAGCCTAATTGCGAGATAGTGTTGATCACTTGGTATGCAGCCAGCTGTATCTTACCGAACCATCCGGTCACGATAGCTCCCAAAGACCAGAGTCCACATTCTACTCCCGATTGTATCATGATGGGCCAGGAAGTGCTCCAGACAATCCTTCGGATATGCCCTACTTGGCTCGAACCTATAGCCTCTTTCTTATAAGGACGATAGCGGCGTGTTGTCATGAATACGACAAAGATTCCTATTGTTGAGAGCCAACGTGCAGTGAGTGTAGAAAGCCCCGCACCGTTAAGTCCCATCTCAGGACATCCAAACTTGCCGAAGATGAGCAGATAGTTGCCAATGATATTCACTACATTAGCAGATAGTATTATCCACATCGGGGTAGCCGTGTCAGTCACGGCATTTGCAGTTTGTTGCGAACAGTTGAAGAGTGCCATCGGGAATAGCGACGCCAAGATGATAAGATAGTATTGGCGTATAAGTGGCAACAGTTCGACAGGTTGTCCAAACCGCTCAAGGAAGAAATATAGGATTCCCATCAGCACGGTAAGGCCAATCGAAAGAAATGCATTCACCTGCAGACCTGCTCGCAGTGTTCGTCCGGCTGCCTCATGGTCATCGCGTCCGAAAAGCGCACCGATGAGCGGAGTGATTCCGGATGCAAAACCTATCTGCATCACCACCGGAATCATAAACATGGAATTGACGAAAGCCGCTGCCGCCAATTCGTTTACGCCGTATGCCCCCACCATAGCGGTGTCGGCAAATGCCACAGCGATGATTCCGACCTGCGTAGCCATAACCGGCATTCCAAGCCGAAACAGCGACTTATACTCATTTATATAATTCATAATTCACAATGCATAATTCATAATTAACTACGCTTAAGCTAAAGAAGTCACAATTCAAATTCACAATTATTTATGATGGGTAGCCAATTATGCATTATGCAT
>CAMWQY010000003.1 GCA_947176355.1 uncultured Porphyromonadaceae bacterium | reverse complement strand
TTATCAGACAAAATAGCTTTTGATATGTCGATTTTCCAATCTATTCCAAGAGAAGAATCAAGCAAAGAAATTCCACCTTCGCTCTCCGGATGATAGTAGTGGTCGCATTTATACTGAAATACGGCGAAATCACTCAATACGGAAAACCCATGAGCGAAGCCATGAGGAATGAATAATTGAAGATGATTGTCTTCAGACAGTTCTACGGCGACATGCTTGCCATACGTCGGAGATCCTTTGCGGATGTCTACCGCTACGTCGAGCACACGTCCTCTCACACATCTGACGAGCTTTGCCTGGCAATGAGGTGGACGTTGGAAATGAAGTCCACGTATCACTCCTAAAGAGGAACAGGATTCGTTGTCTTGCACAAAGTCAACTTTAGCCACCTTCTCATCGAAATTATGTTTTGAGAAGGATTCAAAGAAGTATCCTCTCTCATCCTTGAAAATTCGAGGTTCGATTATGACGACTCCTTCTATATCGGTTTTGATTATTTCCATATCAATGGAATGATAATTGTGTTGCTATCCGGAATCTGTTTGTTCGAGTATCGATACAATTCTTCCGCATCCGTATGATCAATCTAAATTGGGGAGATTGTTTACTCACAACGTTAATAATGGGACAGAGTCTTATACCTTATCTTCCCACCAGTACAATATCTTCTAGATAATGTTATAAGATATAGGTTAAGATTTCAGAGTTTCTTGGGAATAGGATGTGGATGAGCCAATTTTTTTCGGTATTCATGATAAAGGATGGCAGGAAGAGTGGAAAGAATACCCCAACAACGTTTTATCTGTTTCTGAGGTTCTTTATAGATACGGTAGATGAATTCCAAGTGGTTGCGAATCATCCATTCTGGAGCACGTTTGATCTTTAGTCCGCTAAAGAAGTTGAACGTTGCTCCGATAGCAATCATTATGCCATGATGTAGATAAGGTTTAAGGTTAGCCATGAATCGCTCTTGTTTTGGTGCTCCGAGTGAAATCCAGATGATTTCAGCCTTGTCTTCTTCTATCATCTTCGCGATATTAGGATAATCGAACTCTTCTACAGGAAGAAACGGAAGTTCCTTAAAGGTCATAGAAGCAACATCGGGATTGATCTTGATAAGTTCATTTTTGAGACTGTCGAGAGTACTCTGATTTGTTCCTAAAAAGATCATACGATATTTAGCTGCTGACACGATGTCGCGGAAAATATCACTTCCTGCATATTGATCACGGTGAATATTGTATATCCACTTAAGATATACCGGAACGTAGCTGCTATCGCAAATGGAGAATAGACCTCCATTGATGACATCAAGGTAATCCTTGTTCTTGTACGTATTGTTGAGAATGTTCCCGTCGGATACACAAATGTAGTCACTGCCTGCGTGAAGAAGGCGTCTGGAAATCTCATTATGTACTTCGTTCTTATCGAACTCGTATCGTATGTTAAAGTATGATTCCACCATCATTTCATAAATCTTCTGTCAGACAGGCAAACATGTTTTCTTCGAATTTTCGAAGTGTGTAGTTTGAATTATACTTTTCTTTACCATTTCTTCCAAGTTTTTTTCTTTTTTCTGGGGCGTCTAGTAGTTCAGCAAGAGTCTCCGCCAGTTTCCCCGGATTTTTTTGAGGAATAATCTTTCCCGTCTTGTCATCATCGATGATGTCGGCGATTCCTCCTTCATTGGTGCTGACAACTGGGAGAGACTGCTGCATGGCCTCAAGAATGACCACAGGAAAGCATTCGTTATCATAATATGTGGGAAATACGAAAATATCGGCATTTGCGAACTCTTGGTATTTTTCTTCGCCATATTTTCTTCCCGCATACACTACATGATCATCAAGTCCTCTTGATGTCCTCTCTTTATTAAAACGGAACTTGTCTATTTCTATTGTATCACCTCCGACGAATCTGCATTCAAAATCATATCCGTGTTCCTTTAGTATCTGACATGCATCAAGCAGGGTTATGACTCCTTTCCCTTCCAAAAGATTCGATAGGAAAAGCAAGACAGGTCTGGTGTGATTTCTTAGGTAATAGTGCGGTACATCATCCGGTATACCGTTAGGACAAACTGTTATTTGATCCTTGTCCACAATCTTTTGGATATCCGGATATAGTTTCCAAGAAAGTAATATGACTTTCGTGTCTTTATATACTCTTTTCAGGAGCCATCTAAAGACTGGTCGATCTACGTCAGCAGTCATTCCTTTGTTGTGCTGGTGTATAATGATTTTCCTTCCAAACATCTTACACATAAGGACAAACGGTGCATCTTTTAGGAATCCCGCTCCGTGACAAGTAATCGCAAGGTAGCAGCGATCATATCTGTTTTTAAGTAAGAATCCAAAGGTCTTCAGATAAGATGAAATGAAGCGGGCTATTTTTTTTATCGACCCTCTGCCTATTTCCTCCATTTTCCTTGAAGTCGAAAGGTTGACCCAGTCTATATCTATTCTTTCATTAATGTATGCAGAGTTTTTCAGGTAATCTGTCATAATGGATGATCCATGCACTGGAGGTGGAAGGGGTCCTATGCACAAAATCTTGTATCTCTTCTCTGTAGATCTTTCTTTTTTCATGTTAGAGCATACATTATTCTGGATAGTATTCGGAGGGGAATGGAATGATACCGTAACGCAGAATTGTGAATCTTGCTATCTATTACTATATCAGTTGGCATTCGAAATCTTTTGATATCATACGGCATTAGTTCGTATTTGAACCGACTCCATCGTCGACAGTTTGTGCCGTTGCCATCAAATCCATTATTGGTCACAAGACTCTTTATAGGAAAGATGGATATTTTATCTTGCAGAAATTGATTGAAACAGAATCGTATGGCCCAGGATTTATTTTTCCCTTCACGACATGATGAAAGCATTCCAAAGCAGTCTGATCCTCCCCAGTTGTTAAAACTACCGGCTAACCCTTTCCACTTCTCCCATTGATTGAAAGTCCAGTCGACGCTGTCCCATCTGTCAGCCCATGTTGCCCATCCCCATGAACTTGAGCGAGTAGAGAAGTAAGCATCGTAATGATAGTCTTTAGGTATCGACACCTTGTTTGTGTATCCACAGATGGACCATACCTTATTGCAATCTCTATACATAGTCAAGCCTTCATTCATGAACTTTAGGAAATTAGGCTGGACTGTAAGATCATCTTCCAACACTATTGCAGTTCCATATCTACCGATCACTTCCGATACACCAGAGATTATGGATGGTCCAAGTCCACGATTGGCATCAGAAAATTTAAAAGTGACTGATTTGAACCCTTTTATCGATTTGACAAATTTTCTGACTTCGTTTACAGCTTCCGCTTCTTCAGGAAGCCCTTCACGCGCACCGTCGACAAATACATAAAGATCACTTTCACTTACTTCAGGATTAGCGAGAAGCGAGTTGATAGTTGCCATCAATGGATGAAGCCTGTTGAATGCAAAAACCACTATCGGACTCATAATTTGATTATTTTATCTTTGTCGTCCACAGCCTGACGCAAAGCGTCAATAAATCCGCGACCATGTGTGAGATCTGGTTCCATGTAGTTGCCTTCCCCCCATTCATTCCATGATTTCAGGAAGATGAGCTGGCGTTCTTCCGGCTTGTCTTTGATTGCCCTCAATGCATCCAGGGCATGAAGCCGGAAGTAGTCCGGCTTGGAATTATAGAGTATCATGCCGTTGCGTCCTGAACGTGGAGAATGATCCCATTGAGGTATGATCATAGGAGCCACGTCGTTGGCGTATTCCTTGTCGGTAATGAAGTTATGATAGACCTCTTTGTAGTCCATCGCGTAAGGAGTCACTCCATGGGTAAGGCTGTGGAGATATTTTTTTGTGTGTTTCACCACTTTACCCAACTTACCCATTTTTTTGAGCATCGGACTGAGTTCCTTGTCGAGACGCTGATACATCACCATGTCGAAACCCTTGGCGATGAATTCATCCTTGTTCATCTCCGGACGTCCTAGATAGCAGACTGTAAAAATACCCATTAATCCAGCTTCCTTAGCGAGCTGCTTGAATCTGTCGAGATATTCCTTCGGAAGGTTAACAGGATCGTATATGACAAGAAGTGGCTTCCCCTCTACTTTAATGTATCGATTATCTTGAAATGCCTTCAGAAGATAGTTGAAATGTTGTCGGATATCCTCTTCTCCGGGATATTTCTGTTCTATAAGTATTTTATTGGTGGAAGATCCGTCGCTGTTCCATTGCTTAGAATACCAGCTATGATTTGCCCATCCAAGGCAGAAGGGAAAGTCGGGCTTTCCGCTTTCAAGCACTTCATCAAAAATATCTCCCATCAGTCTTCGCCCATTGCCAAACCAATAGTGCCAGTACATGAAGCCAGACACTCCGGCTTCCTTTGCCATCTCCGCCTGAGCTTCACGAACCTCAGGATCTTTTAGATTGTAATATCCTAATTCAGTCGGAACCCTTGGCTGGTCATGCCCTTTAAAATATGCTTTGGCCTTTCCAACATTAGTCCACTCCGTAAATCCCTTCCCCCACCATTCATCGTTTTCCTTGAAAGTATGGAACTGAGGAAGATAAAATGCGATTATTTCCATAGCATTCGTTGTTTAATCAATCATTTCCACTTTCTCTGAGAACCTTGATGTAGAAATCATAGACCTTTTCACCGAAACGATGCTCGGTGAAAAATTCCTTGACTGCAGACTGTGACCGTTCGATCATCTGCCTGAAGTCACTTCCGGGAGAGAAGGCCATTCCTCTTTCCACTGACTCTGTGATTTTCATAAGCACATCCTTCAGCTGTGACTTTTCTTCATACGATATGGCAATCGGCGCACCGGTAAATTGAACTCCATTTTCGAGTTGTTCTTTCGTCCCAGTGTTGTTTCTTACTACGCATAGGGAACCATTGGCCATCGCTTCCGGCATCACTCTCCCTAATCCCTCACATCTTGACGGCATTATGGTGGCTACTGTCTGAGCCATGAAATCTGCGATATCAGTTCGTTCTCCAAGCCAAACCACTTTGTCGTCAATTCCGTTTTTAACCACAAAATCCTTTATCTTCTTCAGATAGGTAGGATCGCTGCATCCTCCGCAAACATATAAAGGAAAAGGACTTTTTGATGCATGTACATATTCAATATATGCTTCAAGGAGATCGGAAATTCCTTTTGCTCTCTCTATCCGGCCCGCATAAAGAAACCATTTTTTTTTATCTTCATTCAGACGGAAATCTGATGCTTGTACAATTCCATCGTATATTTGACATGCTTTAGGATTTGAATCCTGTTGCAGATATCTACTGAGAGCTTTAGTGATAGGGATTGAGAATACTTTATGCCCTTTAAGACGACGTTTTCTTCCAGGAACAGTCATGTTTAATTCCAAAGGCCCAAATTCTCTAATATGCATCACATAGGGTATTCCAATTGATTTGGCAGCGTTATATCCGACATTGATGGTTGATGTATTCTCATGAATTATGTCAGGCGCACTGTCTTTAGTGATACGTTTTACCTTGATACATCCACGGTAATTGATCCAGGAGTAATATAGAAAACGAGGCACCCATTTTAGTATATCTAAAATAGTTTGTGAAGAAGGATGATATACAGCCCGATACCGCACAACATGAGCTTTGATCTCATTTTGTCTGAGCCATTGGGTTAGACCTTGATCATCAGGACACACCACCTCAATTTCTATTTCACGCTTTAGCATCTGAGATATCATGGCGATAAGACTTTTCGTGGCCCCACCCGCCATGCCGGTTCCGCTTGCGATATACAGAACTTTCATATTTTAGTTATTTAGAGCATTAGAGTTGATGTAATTCTGTTGTTCTTCTGTAGTATTCATTTTACTATTTAAGTAGAGACCTAAAACGTATGAAAAAAGCCAAGCATACCATCCAGGATATGCGTTTTGAATGAAACACAAGATTATAATGAAAAGATACGCCAGTGTATAGTGCCAATCTGGCCGTGTAGGTATGACAGAAAGGTAAAAAACGAACACCAGAAACATTCCAATAAGCCCATGCTGCAAGATATAAATTTTAAATCCGGATCCTGATATTAAATCCATATTCTTTTTTTTGAGCACCCCGGTCAAATAATCCCCATTTTTAAGAGCTTTTGTGAATTCGAAATCCGTATTATTGAAGAAGCGGTTATTCCCTTCGATTCCTTTATTTTTATCATACTTCAATCGTTCGAAGATGAGCTGATTTACAGGATTGTCTCCTTTCGAGATATATAATGCTGAGAAAATGAATATTCCAAAAAACATGGCAAAGACCAAGCCTTTAGCTACACTGTTTATCTTCAGTAAAAGAAAGCTCGTTAAGGTCAATATATATCCTGCGAGTGAAAATGAAAATACAACCGAGATCAAAATTACCCATAACCAAGGATTCTTTTTGAAATCAAATCGATTAGCCATCATAAGAAAAACGCAAACCATTGATAGATGCCCGGGCTCAGGGAAGAATGCATTAAATCGCTCTATTATTAATTCCATCTCAAAAGTGCTCCTGAGGTAAAATATATAATTATCGAAGGGTTCGTAGCCTTCCATTACAAATGTCCCAAAGTCAGGTAGCTTAATAAAAAGACATAACCAGTAGATTATCAATGACGGAATGAGTAAAATTGCTAACCATTTAGTGACAAACCTCAGTAGATCTGATTGATATTCTCTTGGTAATGCTATGAGATAGAGAACGGGTAGATATTGAAAAAATAGACCTACTCCAGACCCAAGGCTTTCATTATAAATTGACCAAATTACAAGTAATAGCAATGCAAGTATAATTCTTCCAACTTGTCTATCGAATCTGAAATGGATTGGAAGGTTGCTGATACAAGGAATCATGGCAAGATCCATAATTACAGTCAGCCATACTACCGGAATGTTTGCAGTCACCCAGATATAAGCTGAAATAAGAACAGAGACAAGATTAAGTAGTTTAAATATAGTCCACATACGCCTTTGAAAAATATGTAGATTTGTTATAGTTTTGAGTGAGCCATTTTCTTTTTTATTAATCCCAAAATCATCTCCCGATCAGTTCTGTTAAGTCCCAACAAAGCGGCTATAGTCAAGCCAAAGCATGTAGCCGTCAGCGTCTTACAAATAAGTGCGAACCAAAATCCGGGTATTTCCCATTCCGTCAAGATACTATAGATAGGAATCGCAATGATGCTAACTTTAAGTATAGGACGTATCACCATCTTTGCGTACTTGGAATAAGATAGCCCGACTTGAGAATGTGCAATATTTACTCTGACGTACTGGGCGATGGCCATTGTTATCATCAAAATGATGAGTGTCATTATGGGTGAAGAACCGAATTGTAGCACGAGTGCAGTTACCGGTATATACGAGAGTGTGACTGCCCCAATCCATATCTGATATCTTTTAATATTGCCAGTGGCAATGATGATGCTGGTGATGGGAGGCTCAAGTGTCAATATAAGGCAGTAGATAAGAATTAGACGGCAGAAGCCTATCATGTATGGAGCATTTGAGTCTGCACCAAGCCAAAATTCTAAGATTTGAGGCATATTGCATAAGAGAGGAAATGCTATGACAAATACGAGCAGAAAAGATATTTTGGAAGTCTTGAGTAGAAGGTCGTTGCACCTATTTAAGTCTTGAATGGCATAAGACTTTACCATCTGGGGACTTGTAGCCATATAAAGGTTAGAGGAAAGGCTATTAATAACATTGAAGATACGATCGGCAATGGCTTTGGAGGTATTTACAAGTGGCCCGAAGAATATATTTAACAGAATGTTTTGTCCTTGAGATGAAAGCATCGAGGATAAAGAGCCGAACATATTCCATCCGATATATGTGGATAACCGAGTGAAAATATTTTTGTCCCACTTCCAGATATAGCGGCAGAATTTAAACTTAGTGTGGCAAAATATCATCGAAATAAATAATACGATTAAGCTTGTCAGAGCAGTAAGCACTCCGTATAAGATAAGACGATCACCTGCGTAGACTATCAAAATAAGTGCAGTGGCAAGTCGACACCCTCCTTCCACAATACTGAACAATGCGAAAGCTCCCATTCTTTCATTGGCAACTATTGAAGATGTATACGGTATAGTGATAAGCCCTATCGCAAAAGCAGCAAGAGATGTTTGATACACCCAATAAGCAGAATGTACTCTATCGGAAGGAATGTTTAACCATCTCTCGATTATTAAGTATCCAAAGCTTTCTCCGATGAGTAATAAGGCTATTGCTAATATGGCAAAACTAATAAGTAGTAGGGTGAATGTATGACTGTAGCTGTAGAAATCCTCTTTGCCGAGATGGAAAGATAGGAATCTCTGAGTGGCTGATGTCATGGCTCCAGTCATTATGGACAAGAATGCCACAACACTTGCCACAACATTGTAGACTCCGTAGTCTATTTGTCCTAAAGCCTCCAGAGTTACCCTTACAGCATACAAGTTGATGAATGTCAAGAAAATAAGCCGGAAATATAGAAGCCCGGTATTCTTGATTATTCTTCTATTGTTTGTGTTCATCTAGATGTATGCTCGGGCACACAACATACTCTTCGAATACTTGTAGATATTCGACATATTATAGAGTATGCCTAATGTGATTGTGTTGGTAATTAAATGTTTGGATTCCTATGGATGGTGAAAATACATCTGCTGCATAGATATATTTCCTCTTCCCATATATGTACGTTTTGATATGGGCACAATTGATTTTTATGTTCGGACTGCAAAATTAGTAAAAAATACTGACATTAGGAAATTTTGCATTTTAAAAACGTGTAAATAAATACACTTTTAATTGTCCTTCATTAAATCAGAAGAAATCATTCTTCATTTTTTTTAACGTCTTTTTCTCTACGTATATTGTATCTCATATCATTTTATCCATTTTTTGATTTTTTCATAAATTGGATTCTTTTTCAATTTGTTTTTATCGCTTTTGGATAGTGAGATTCGTCCGTTTTTTTCTCCTGTCTGATTGAGAATCACATCTTTCTCTGTGTCATCAATGTTTTTAATATGTTCTTTCGGAGTCTCATGGCCAACTTTATGCAGCATAAAGTTCATACCTTTGATACACTCATTTTCTTTCTCTCTTCCCTCAAATCGAATGTCACCATCCACAATGTTATACATCATAAGGTCTCCGACGTTTACTTTCCCAAATTTATATCTTTCGTCTTTCTCTACATCCGGAGTGTGCCTCAGGTCGATGCTGTAACTATTTTTGATGCCTGTCACTATATTGCCATATATTTTCGTATTGAATGTCCCGTCGTCACAAAAGATTCCTCGATTGTCTTTCATTCCGGCTATATTATAAATCCTATTATACCTTATATGGACATTATCGTTGACTGTAGCTACATATATAGCACCTGAATCCATTAATGTGTGTTGCTTATAGGATGCGTAGTAATCCGGAGTGTAATACAATTCATTGTATTCTATAATTCCTTCCACTCTACCTCCTTTGGTGCTCCCCCACCAATTCCCGACTCTTATACCTCCGTATGAAAAATTGACGATGACATTATATGCTACTAAAAACTTTTCCCCCGTTACGGTAATGTCGAAATAATTGTTCCACTCTCTACCGTTGTTTTTGAAATAATTGTTTACGATTGTAGTTCGATAGCATCCGTCATTTGTCTTGATGCATTCATTGAAATTATCAGTGAAGATGCAATTTTCAATGGTTACATTCTTGGTGCTGTTCAATTGAATGCAAAGGCTTTTGCAATCTGAAAACCTACAATCTTCAATGGTCGTGTTTTGAGTGTCCAATTTGTGGAGAGCTATTATACCGGATTTGCTTAGCGAGGAGCAGGAAAATGAAAAACCGGATAGTTTCAATGAGTTTATATTAGAATTGCTTATCTTCAAAAAGCATATCGGATGGTGTTCTAAGATTGAATTGTCTGATATACTGTGGAAAATTCTACAACGGGGGAATACTTTGCCATAATCCAAATCAGAATTGACATCCCTTCCTTTGACATTCACTTCGTATGGATAATCGGCAGAAAAATATAAGTGCCCATCTTTTATGTCTGTTATTTCATATACAGAACTAAGATACCATTCAGAGATTTTTATATAATCCCCGACATTCGCTTGAATCTTTGGCATTTTGATCTTGTAGATGTTTGGTTTGTCAGTATCAGACACAGCTTCGTCTAATTCAATCGTTTCAGACCAGAAATCGATAGGTGTTCCATTTTGAGAGTATGCGTATGCCGGATTTTTTCTATCGTTGTTTTGAATTGCTTTCCCGGTCAGTTCACTGCCATTCCCTTCAAAAATTATATTCACTTTGGGATTGGATATCGACAAATTAATATGATTTTCTGAATACTCATACTTAGCGCGCTTAAAGTCGATCAAAATGTCATGATGACCTTCCTCTATATTTTGTTTTATCGTGGAGCTTAGATTATCAAAATCATTTTGATTTTGAATTTTTATGATATGGAATTTGCCTGGATCTTCATCCTTGACAGCAGTCCTTCCATAGGCCATACCATCTAAATCCTTCCAAACCGTATGATAATTAGAACTTATGATACTGCCATTGTTCTCGCCTGCATACACTTGTGTCGCTGTCAAAGACATGCTAAACAATAGCGACTTAATTATTGATAATCCAATTTTTTTCATATCATCACGTATATTTTAGTAAATGACTCTTTATAAGATATGGTATACTTTTGATTGCAAAGTTACATAAAATTGGGTATTTTAAAAAATTATGGCGTTAAAAATGCATCTAAAATTTGTGTATTCGATTAATTATTTTTAACTTTGTAAAATCTAACCTATACCATCAATCACATGAAGAAAATAATACTTAGTTTTGCAGTTGCGTCTTTTGCTACCTCGTTGTTAATGGCGCAGGATGTAAATGTCAATGACAGAGCTCTTTGGGGGGCTGTCTGTGGGGCATCTAACGCTACCTACTACAATGAGACTCTCGACAAAATGCTCGTCTCTTGGCGGATGCTGCCGGGCGATTCTTCTGACACTGCTTTCGACCTTTATCGTAAAATGGCAGGAGGAAAGGAGGAAAAACTTAATAAAGAACCAATTTGCGGAACTAATTTCCAGGATCTAACCCTCTCGTTTAGCGGCCGTGGTGGTGGAGATGCCACTTATCGTCTCACTTATGCAGGGAGCGATGAGACAATCGGACTATATGTGCTTCCCAGCAAACAGAGGACAAGTAAACTTCCATATATCTCAATTCCTTTGACCGAGACCTCAAGTGTATGCTCAATTGAAGGGAAAGATTATCATTATCAGGCTAACGATGTCAGCGTCGGTGATCTCGACGGTGACGGACAGATGGAGATTATCGTAAAGCGGTTGCTTTCGTATGGCGAAAGTGATGGTACCGGATCAGGAGAATCTCCACTTGAGGTTAGACATACTGTGCTCTATGAGGCTTATAAACTTGATGGCACGATGCTTTGGCGTGTATGTTCGGGTCCAAACATAATCCTCGGCAACAGCAGTTCCTTCGCTGTAGCTGATTTCGATGGTGACGGACGAGCAGAGATGGCAATCAAGACCGGTGAAGGCACAATCTTTGGCGATGGTGTGGAGATTGGAGATACTGATGGCGACGGTAAGACTGACTATCGCACTAAAGGGGCTAATTATATAGGAAGTGGTCCGGAGTTTTTCTCTATAATCGATGGGCAGACAGGCAAAGAACTCGCTCGTGCCGATTTCATCAAGCGTGGCAAGAGTGAGGATTGGGGCGACAACTATTTCAAACGTGCTCACAGCTTAAGAGTTGGAGTAGGGTGTTTTGATGGAGTGCTTCCTTCCGTGATTCTTGGGCGTGGCGTATATGCCAAGTCAGTAATCGAAGCTTGGGATTATCGCGACGGTAAATTGACACGCCGTTGGCATTTCAATACTGACGACAAATTGAAAGGTAAGGATGGTCTGGCCTACAGCAAATATGCAGCACAGGGCAATCACTCTCTAAGTGTTGGAGACGTAGACGGGGATGGTTTCGATGAGGTCGTATATGGTGCAATGACTGTCGATCATGATGGGGTAGGACTATATTCGTCTTGTCTCGGGCATGGCGATGCCCTTCATCTTGGTAAGTTTGACCCTTCTCGTCCGGGTCTTCAGATATATTCTTGCTTTGAGACCGGTAAAACGGAGGTGGCGCTTAGAGATGCTGCCGATGGCTCTATCATTTGGGATCACAAGAGCAAGACCGATGGAGATATGGGAAGGGCTTTAATAGCCGACATTGATCCTTCATCTCCGGGATGCGAAATGTGGTGGTATAAGAGCACCGTTCATGACATCAACGGCAATGAGCTTCCGGGCAACCGTGCCGACTATCCGGGATCGACCAACTTTGCTATATGGTTTGATGGTTCTCTCAGCCGACAAGTGTATTCCGGCACAAAGATCGACAGCCGTCAGCGTGGTCGTGTATTCACTATCTATCGCTACGATGTCACTCACATCAATGGGACCAAGGAGAATCCATGCTTCTACGGCGATATCCTTGGCGACTGGCGTGAGGAACTAATCTTTCCGACCTACGACAAGACTCAGGAACTGAGGATATTCTCTACATGGATTCCTACCGATCACCGTATACCTTGGCTGATGACTGACCATGTGTATGAGATGAGCGCTTTGAACCAAAACATCGGTTATAATCAGCCCACTCATACAGGATATTATCTCGGTTCAGACTATAAGACTGATGAAGAAATTTGGGCAGCTGCCGGCCTCACAAGCGGAGTCGAAGAGATCATAAGCACTGATATGATGAAGGATGGCATATATTATGATCTCACCGGACGCCGTGTCGTCAATCCTCTCCCCGGCATCTACATTTATAACGGTAAAAAGATCCTTGTAAAGAAATAAATTTGAAGATTCCAATAGAGAAAAATCCAAATACATATTAGATGAAACATTCATTTCGCTCACTTTTGCTGGGTGTCGTGCTTCTGATGGCGGCATCCGCACCGGCGGCCCGACAGTTTCAGACTGTCCCCAACGATCCGCTCGACACCAAGATGTATACTCTTCCTAATGGTCTGAAGATATTCATGACCGTCAACAAGGATACCCCCCGCATACAAACATACGTTGCCGTACGCGTCGGAGGCAAGAACGACCCTGCCGAGACTACAGGCCTTGCCCACTACTTTGAGCACCTGATGTTTAAGGGTACTGAGAAGTTCGGCACCCAGGATTACGCAGCAGAAAAACCGATGCTCGACCGCATCGAGCAACTCTTCGAGACCTACCGTAACACTACCGACTCCGCCGCCCGCGCCCGCATCTATCACGAGATTGACTCCGTAAGCTATCAGGCCTCACTGATCGCCATTCCCAACGAATACGACAAACTCATGGCGGCCATCGGAGCCGACGGAACGAACGCATACACCTCACAAGACGTAACCTGCTATGTAGAGGACATTCCATCCAACCAGATTGAGAACTGGGCTAAGATCCAGGCCGACCGCTTTGAGAATCCCGTAATCCGCGGTTTCCACACCGAGCTTGAAACCATCTACGAGGAAAAGAATATGTCGCTGACCAAAGACAGCCGCAAGGTGTTCGAAAAGATGCTCGCCACCCTTTATCCCAACCATCCCTACGGATCGCAGACTGTGCTCGGCACTCAGGAGCATCTGAAGAATCCATCAATTACCAACGTCAAGAACTACCACAAGACATGGTACGTTCCCAACAATATGGCCATTTGCCTATCCGGCGACTTCGATCCCGACGAGATGGTAGACATCATCGAGAAATACTTTGGACATCTCAAACCCAATCAGGCACTCCCAGAGCTCAACTTCCCGGTAGAAAATCCCATCACGGAGCCGATCGATGTTGAAGTGCTCGGCAAGGAAGCAGAAATTATCTATCTTGCATGGCGTACTCCAGCTATCAAAAGCGAGGACATGCCGGCTCTTGAACTGGCGGCGGAGGGGTTGTCAAACGGGAAGACAGGTCTTCTTGACGTAGATATCAATCTTCCACAGCTTACTCTCGGCACCGGAGCCGGAATGTATGGTCTCGCCGACCAGGGGGCATTCCTGCTGATCGGACAGCCTAAACCGGGTCAGACCCTCGATCAGGTCCGCGAACTACTTACGAAAGAGATGGCCAAACTCCGCGCCGGAGACTTCTCAGAAGACCTGATCAAGGCAATCGTCAACAATGAGAAACTCGCTCAGCAGCGTGCCCTCGAAAGCAACGACAGCCGTGCGGACATGTACGTTCAGGCATTCGTCGACGGACAGGACTGGAGCGAGGTGGTAGAGCGCATGAACAACCTCGACAAGGTGACGAAAGAGGACGTAGTGCGTGTAGCCAACAAATATTTTGGTCCGGAAAACTACGTGGCTATCTACAAGCGTCAGGGCGACGACCCGAATGAGCTGAAGATAGCCAAACCCGCCCTCACCCCGATCGCTACCAACCGCGATGCTACAAGCGAGTTTCTGACAGAGATCAGAAACTCCGAGGTGCAGCCGATTGAGCCAGTATTCGTAGACTTCGAGAAAGACCTCACCAAGCTCAAGGCCAACAACGGAGTGGAGGTGCTCTACACACCCAACACCTCCAACGACCTCTTTCAGGTGACCTACATCTTTGATTACGGCACCGACCAGGATCCACTTCTGAACGTAGCTTCAGCCTATCTCGAATATCTTGGAACTCCTGAAAAGACCGCACAGCAGATTCAGGACGAGCTCTATGCCCTCGCTTGTAATTTCAGGATAGTCACAGGCGCACGCCGCTCGTATATCGTACTTTCAGGCCTGAGCGAGAACATGCCGCAGGCCATGACCTTGGTGGAAGACCTAATGGCCAACGCCGTAGTAGACAAAGAGGCATATCAAGCTCTCGTAGACCGCTACGCTCAGTCGGAAGAGAACGCCAAGACCAACCAAAGCCGCAACTTCGGATGCCTTGCATCCTACATGATGTATGGCGAGCACAACTCCACCACCGACGCTCTCCACTCCAAAGACTTGCGCGATATGGATCCGCAGAAAGCCATCGACGCCATCAAGAATCTCAACACCATCGACCACCGTGTGATATACTACGGAGGCATGGCACCCGACGACTTCCTCGCCACCCTCAACGCCAAACACGGCCGGGGAGTGACTTCGCTACGCCCAGCAGTGAAAGGACACAAATACCCTCTAAAATCGACTGACGAGACTATCGTATTTGTAGCTCCATATCCCGCAAAGCAGCTATACATGCGTATGTTCTCCAACAACGGAGAAAAATACGGATCGGTCAACGAGCCTCTGCGTCAGCTTTACAACGAATATTTCGGCAGCTCCATGAATGCCATCGTCTTCCAGGAGATGCGCGAGAGCCGCTCCCTGGCATATTCTGCCAACGCCGGCTATCACTCTCCTTCCTATATTGACATACCTTATTACTACACATCGATGATAGCGACGCAGAACGACAAGATGGACGACGCGATCACGGCATTCAACGAAATCATCAATGATATGCCGGAGAGTCAACGCTCGTTCGACCTCGCCAAGGAAGGACTTGAGGCACGCCTGCGCACCGACCGCATAATCAAGGATAACATAGCCTGGGCATACATCAATGCTCAAGACATGGGCGACGACCACGACACACGCCGCGAAGTGTTTGAAGCTCTTCCATCGATGACGCTCGACGACATCGTGAAGTTCCAGAAGGAAAATGTCAAGGGACGCACCTATTACTACTGCATCCTCGGCGATATCGAAGACCTCGACATGGACGCCCTTAACAAACTCGGTAAGGTAGTGGTCCTCACTCAGGAAGACATCTTCGGCTATTGACCCCGGGACAATCCTGAGTGTCGGACTCAATAATGCAATGCTCCCCCTTCAGTCACATGGCAGAAGGGGGAGCGTATTTTAACAGTAAAGCCTAATGAATCATCTTTAATCAATAAAGTTGGTCAGATTTTTTCCGGTTTGTGGAGGGTGTAGATACGAGTGCGGATTTCTTCGGCAAGCTGGGGGTAGGATTTGCCGGAATTCTTCAGTTCGGATACGCTTATTGGCTTTCCGATGATGATGCGGAATTTTTTGCCACGAGAGGCACATAGCTCTGCAGGGAGAGTGGCTTGCTCAATATTCACTTTGATGCCAAGTTTCTTTCTCCATTTTGCAAGCCTGTAGAAACGCTTGCGGTTCAAGGCCACGAATCTTACTGGGACGATGTCGCGGTCATTTTCGATAGCTTTCTGAACGAATGCTTTCTGCCATTTCAGGTCGTGTATTTCTCCACCGGCGTGAAGCCTTGACACAAGTCCTGCCGGGAAAATCACTATCTGACGGTCGGATGCGTATGCCGCGTTGATCGCCTCAGCAGCAGCCCGAGCTTGACTTCCATATTTGTTGATCGGAAGAAATACGTTGCTTAGCGGCTCAACATTCATAAGCAAGTCGTTGACCAGAAAACTGATATTCTCATCCCCATAACGCTGCCCCAATACCGCTATAAGTGCTATTCCGTCCAGTCCTCCTAACGGATGATTTGACGCAAATACCACACGTCTGTCAGATGTGGGGAGATTCTCAACTCCTTCTACTTCAACATCAATGTCCAGATATTTAAGAACCCTTTGAGAAAACTTGCTCCCTTCTTCGGGATATCCTACACGTAGCATCTCATTTAGTTCATTCTGATGGATGAGGCGGCCAAGTGCTCCATAGAGGAAACGAGGTATGAATTTCTGCTTATGCGAAGGGATTCTCTTTTTGAGAATCCCTTCTATATCTAATTGCAACAATGGTCTCATAATCTATGCGTCGCTCCGCTATAGTCGGAACTTTAGAAAATGTTACCCCATACGCGCGTCGACGCGCACGGAGTGCGCTAACTACTTTATTATTTGCCGGTGCCTTTCTTGGCTCCTCGCCAAGTGGCGTCTTCATCGTTGACGGATTGCTCTTCGTCCCAGAACTCATCTTCCCATTCCTCATCGGTTTCGGGAATCCAATCCTCGTCCTCCTCATCATCTTGATGGAATATGAATTCATCTTCCTCTTCCACCCTATGATGGCGATCAAGATCTCGATGGGTGATTGTAGACTTGGCAAGATTATCCTCTGAATTGATCTCGCGCCAAAGCAAGTCTTTCAATTCGGTAAGACCAAAACCGGTGACGGCAGAGATGAATACAGTAGGGATGCCATCCGGAAGTTGCTTCTTCATTTCTTCCATCATCTCCTCATCAAGCATATCGCTCTTGGAGATGGCAAGCACACGACTCTTGTCCATAAGCTCCGGATTGAACTGCTTAAGCTCATTCAGAAGAATTTCATAATCCTTCTTTATGTCTGTGGAGTCTGCCGGAATCATGAAGAGAAGGACAGCATTTCGCTCGATATGTCGGAGGAAACGGAGTCCGAGACCTTTGCCTTCACTTGCTCCTTCAATGATACCCGGTATGTCTGCCATCACGAAGCTTTGACCATTGCGGTAGCTCACGATGCCAAGACTTGGCTCCATCGTAGTGAAAGGATAGTCGGCAATCTTTGGCTTAGCCGCAGAAATTGCTGAAAGCAGAGTGGATTTTCCGGCGTTTGGAAATCCAACAAGACCTACGTCGCCAAGAAGCTTAAGCTCAAGCACTACTGCTTTCTCAATTGCAGGCTGCCCCGGTTGTGCATAGCGTGGGGCGCGATTGGTGGAAGTGGCGAAATGCACATTGCCTCGTCCACCCTTACCTCCACGAAGAAGCTTTATTTCTTCGCCATCGCGAGTGATCTCGCAGAGGTATTCGCCGGTTTCTGCGTCAAATACGGTAGTGCCAACAGGGACTTCGATAATTCGGTCTTCCCCATCCTTGCCGGTCGAGCGGTTTTCGCCACCGCTCTGCCCGTCGGTTGCGAAGATATGACGTTGATATCTCAAGTCAAGAAGTGTCCATTTGTGGCGGTTGCCACGAAGTATAATATGTCCGCCACGTCCACCGTCGCCACCGTCAGGACCACCCTTGGGGATGTATTTTGCACGGTGATAGTGGCGGCTGCCTGCACCTCCTTTACCGGAACGGCAAAGGATCTTTACATAATCTATGAAATTCGATTCTGCCATAATTTTATCAATTCATAATGCACAATGCATAATTCATAATGTTTCAGTGTCATTGGTCAGAAACGGCGTGACGTGACTTCGTTTGCATAGCGGAAATCGTCGGGTGAGCCGATGTCGATCCATGTGCCCTCTATGACGAAATGAGACACTTTCAGCCCTTTCGCGATCAATGACTCCACAAAGTCAGGAGCGTCGAGGTATTCACCCCGCTTTATTTCGCTCAAGACATTGCGGTCTATTATATATACGCCTGCGTTGGCAAAATGGTTGAATGTAGGTTTCTCTTCAAGTCCCGTGACTCTATCTCCATCTGTCTTGATTATGGCAAAAGGAACAGAAACGGTATACGGAATAGTCGCCATGGTCAACACCGCTCCTGAATCGACATGATGTCTCCAGAGCTTTTCAAAATCAATGTTGGTGAGAAGGTCGGAATTCATCACAATTACGTAGTCTTGACTAAGGGTGTCGATAAGAGCAACGCTACCGATGGTCCCAAGTCGGCAAGGCTCCTCAATGCAATGGACTCTTCCTTGCCATTTAGGGTCGGCGAAATGTCCGATAATCTGATCCTTAAGATAGTTGACAGTGACATAGATGTCATTGACTCCATAGCGCTGAAGTGACTCTATATTGTAGTCTATTATCGGTTTGCCTCCAACTTTAAGCAAAGGTTTAGGGGTGTCGAGGGTCAGGGGACGAAGCCGTTCTCCTCGCCCTCCGGCCATCAGCACAGCATCTGCCGGAATTGCCGATTTCATTTTCCGAAGATCGATAATATCAGTCAGAATGCCATTGGTAGTCACAGGAAGGAGATTTATGACTCTCTCTCTTGCGCGAGCAACAGTCTTGTATCTTTCTTCGGGCGAGGCGTCGGATGTGAGAGATATGAATTTCCTAAATGCGATGTCGCTTGCCTTGTCTTCAGTAGTGTGGCCGGCTATAAGCGCTCTTCGGATATCTCCGTCAGTCACGCTTCCGATCAGCTTTCTATCTTCATCTAAGACAAAAAGAGTCATTGAGTCACCGCTCAATTCATTTAGAGCAGTCAACGTATCTCTGATTGTAGCCTCTCCGGTTATTATGTGTCTGCCAATCCACCGGTTCATTTCTCTTCGATTTCTTCAGGAATAATGGGAGTATCTCCATCTTTAGGTCCGTCATACATAGCCTCAATTTCCTTGGCATATCTTTTGGCTACCACCGGACGTCGCACTTTCATAGTGTTGGTTACTTCTCCATGGGTGATTGAGAAATGATTGGGCAGCAATGTGATCTTTTTGATCTGCTCGTAGGATGCAAGGTCTTTCTGAAGCTCGTTGATCTCAGCCATGAGCATATCAATCACTTCAGGATTCTTCAACAGGGCTTCCACATTTTCCGTGTCAAGTTTCTTTGAATTTGCCCATGCAAGAAGTTGTGAAAGATTGGGTACTACAAGAGCTGTCACATATTTACGCTCGTCGCCTATGACAGCAACTTCATCGATAAATTTATTCTCTGCCAAGCGGCTTTCAAGAAGTTGAGGAGCAATGTATTTGCCATTGGATGTCTTGAACAGGTCTTTGACACGTTCGGTAAGCACCAATGCTCCGGTTTCTGTGAAATATCCTGCATCTCCTGTGCGGAACCATCCGTCGTCGGTGAAAGCCTTGGCATTTGCATCGGGATTGTTGTAGTAGCCGGCTGTCACCGTAGGTCCCTTCACAAGGATCTCACCCTCTTTGTCGATCTTGACTTTCACCATTGGGAGCGGTTTGCCTACCGTGCCTATTTCGAAATCCTTGAAAGGGAATGCTGAGACAGTGGCTGTAGTTTCACTAAGTCCATATCCGATTATGACATTTATGCCAATCGACTGCATGAATTCGGTGATGCGCGGACTCAATGGTGCTCCCGCAGTAGGGAACATCTTAGGGTCAGGCAATCCTATTGTCTTCTTTACTTTCGAAAAGACTCTCTTGTCCCAGAATTGATATTCTTTTTCAAGCCAAGAGGGCACGGGCTTTCCTTCACGTCTGAATCCAAGATTGCGGCGATATCCAACACGTATGGCACGTCCCACCATCATCTGCTGCATCTTGCTCATCTTGGATATTTTCTCTTTGACTCCGGCATATACTTTCTCCCAAAATCTTGGCACGCAGGTCATAAGGTTTGGCTTCACCTGGGGCAAAGTGTCCTGAATGATTCTTGGGTCTTCATTTATAGCTATTCTTATTCCTTTTGTCAGGCAGAAGAAACACCATGCTTTTTCCAGGATATGGCTCATAGGCAAAAATGCCATGGAGAGATCTTTGTCGGTGACATTGATCAAGAATTTGAGGTGAGCCTCCATGGCTGCATCATAGTTGGAATGACTTAGGCATACTCCTTTTGGCTCTCCGGTGGTGCCTGACGTGTATATCAGTGTAGCGATATCTTCAGGAAGCCCACGGTCTGATCGCTGCTCTACAAGTATCCGAGTGTCTTCATCTGCTTCAACACCAAGCTTCATGAAATCTTCCCATACGATTGATACAGTGTCGTCTGGATTGATATCAAAACCTTCTTTCTTGAATATCACTATCTTGTCGATCTGCTCAGGATGATTTTTCCAATAGTTATAAGCAAGCGGATACTGATGCTTTTCTCCTACAAAGAGGATTCTTGGCTGTCCATCGTTGACAATAAAGTCATATTGCCCCTGGCTGCTGCTTGAATACAAAGGAATAGTCGCAGCTCTGTTGCGAAATCCCGCATATTCTGTTATGAGAATTTGCGGCGTATTGTTGGAGCATACTGCTATTGTGTCTTTCTCTTTCAGTCCAAGGCGAGCCAACGCTCTCGCGGCGACATCTATTTGCACGCGAAATTCTTCCCAACTTGTTGGAAGCCATTCGCCGGCTTTACGCCAGCAATAGCGGTAAGCTTCTCTGTCGCCATATTTCTCCGCCTGTCGGCGAATCATTTCTACAAGTTTATTTGCCATCTTAATTTAATTCATAATGCATAATTCACAATGCATAATTGATTTTAAGTGCGATTCCATGTCTGCGTGTATGTAGAGTCTGCGAATCGCTCTTTCTTATATAACGATTAAGAAACTATTTTTTCCTAAAACATTACACCTTAATATTGCGTTTATTCAAATAAAGTATTAATTTTGCGTCAAAAAATTATCGCAAATTCGCCATTTTGGCGGATTGTATGGTGTGAAAGCCTGATTATAAGGATATTATGAACAATCTTGTAATAGTAGAGTCGCCTGCAAAAGCTAAAACCATTGAAAAATTCCTTGGTGAGGGATACACTGTGCTCTCTTCCTACGGTCACATCCGCGACCTCAAGAAAAAAGGAATAGCTATAGACTTCGACAATAATTTTCAGCCGGAATATGAAATTCCGTCTGATAAGAAAGATTTAGTGCGCAAGCTAAAGGAAGCTGCTAAGAAAGCCGATATGGTTTGGCTCGCTTCCGATGAAGACCGTGAGGGTGAGGCCATTGCTTGGCATCTCTATGAAGTGCTCGGTCTTAATCCAAATAATACAAAACGTATTGTTTTCCATGAGATTACTAAGCCGGCCATCTTGAATGCCATAGCTAATCCGCGTGATATCGATATAGATCGTGTCAATGCTCAGCAAGCGCGTAGAGTTCTTGACCGTATTGTCGGCTTTGAACTCAGTCCGGTGCTTTGGAAGAAAATCAAGCCATCCCTTTCTGCCGGTCGTGTGCAGAGTGTTGCAGTGCGTCTGATATGTGAACGCGAAAAGGAGATTGCTGCTTTCACTCCCGAGTCTTATTTCAGAATATCGGCACAATTCGGCATCCCCGGGTCTAAAGCCGGACTCAAAGCAGATCTTTCCCGTCGTTGTCCTGATGAGAAAGATGCAATGGATGTATTGAGCGAATGTCATGATGCTACGTTCAGGATTGCGGAGGTTGCTGTCCGTCCGGGCAAACGCCAGCCTTATCCTCCTTTCACTACATCCACACTTCAGCAAGAGGCATCTCGTAGATTGGGCTTCTCGGTCAACCAGACTATGGTCATAGCACAGAAATTGTATGAAGATGGAAAGATCACATATATGCGTACTGACTCCACTAATCTTTCAGAGCTTGCACTACGCGACATTTCCGAGACTATTAAGAAAGACTTAGGCGACCAATATCTCAAGGTCAGACACTATCATACTCATTCCAAGGGAGCACAGGAGGCTCATGAAGCTATCAGGCCTACATACGTCAGCAACCGTACCATTGAAGGTGATGCTAAGGAACAGAAACTTTACGATTTGATTTGGCGTCGTGCTGTTGCTTCCCAAATGGCTGATGCTGAGATAGAGAAAACTACTGTTGACATCGCTATAACTCCCTCTGCGGATAAAGTCTCAGAAGATACTTCACATGGTGTGTTCAAAGCAGAAGGTGAAGTAGTCATCTTCCCCGGTTTCTTGACTGTCTATCAGCAAGGTGCTTCTAAAGATACTTCTCTTCCTCCACTATCCGTCGGTATGGATCTCATCCCGAAAGAGATAACTGCAACAGAAGACTACACTCAGGCTCCTCCAAGATATACGGAGGCATCCCTTGTGAAGAAAATGGAGGAACTCGGCATAGGACGTCCTTCCACATACGCCCCGACTATCTCTACTATCCAGCAGCGTGAATACGTCAAGCGTGGTGAGAAAGAAGGTGTCCCCCAAGATTTCAAAGAGATTGTCCTTAAAAATGGCAAGATTACATTAAACACAAAAACGCTTGCCGTAGGTTCGGAGAAAGGAAAGCTTGTCCCTACCGATACCGGCATGGTGGTCAATGATTTCCTGACAGAATATTTCCCGGATATCCTTGATTATAACTTCACGGCTAAGATTGAAGAGAAATTCGATGATATAGCCGAAGGAAAACTTCCGTGGCAAAATGAAATGTCTGAGTTCTACGGTGATTTTCATCCTGAGATCGAGAAAATCAATAAGCTCAAGATGGAGCATAAGATAGGGGAGCGTGAACTTGGTGTCGACCCTAAGACCGGACGTGCAGTCTATGTGAAGATCGGACGTTTCGGTCCGATTGTCCAAATTGGAGAGGCCACTGATGAAGACAAGCCACTCTTCGCTTCCCTTCAGCCCGATCAGAGTGTGCAGACTATCACT
The DNA here is from genome assembly GCA_947176355.1 of uncultured Porphyromonadaceae bacterium. Lineage (GTDB taxonomy): Bacteria > Bacteroidota > Bacteroidia > Bacteroidales > Muribaculaceae > Lepagella. The sequence continues at coordinate 312 of CAMWQY010000003.1, read as the reverse complement.
CTTGAAGAGGCACTTAAACTTTTCGAGCTTCCGCGAGATGTGGGTACGTATGAAGGAAAGAAAATTCTTGCTGCCATAGGTCGTTTTGGTCCATATATCCGCCACGACTCCGTGTTCGTGTCTATCCCTAAGGATATGTCGCCATTGTCTATCACTGAGGCTGAGGCTATCGAGCTCATTGAGAAAAAACGTTCCGATGAGGCTAATAAGTTTATAAAGTCATTCCCCGAGCGTCCGGAGATCGAGATTCTCAATGGTAGATATGGCCCTTACTTCACGTATCTGCCGGATGGCGCAAAAAAGAAAATCAAT
>CAMWQY010000002.1 GCA_947176355.1 uncultured Porphyromonadaceae bacterium | reverse complement strand
TACGTTGATTGACTCGGTGGGGCGCATGCGGAGCATGCTTTATTACGTTGATTGAGGCGGGGGATTAAAGCAAAGCCACACCATCGTCATGGTGCGGCTTTGCATAGAACTTTGATGTTACCTTCCGCCAATTACTTCTTGCTGCGGTTGCCATAACGGCTGCGGAATTTATCAACACGACCAGCTGTGTCGACGAGTTTCTGCTTGCCGGTGAAGAATGGGTGAGAGCTGCTGGTGATTTCGAGCTTAACGAGAGGATAAGTCTTGCCGTCGATCTCGATAGTTTCACGTGAAGCTACAGTAGAGCGGGTGATGAAGACTTCGTCGTTTGACATGTCTTTGAATGCCACCTCGCGGTAGTTGGAAGGATGAATGTCTTTTTTCATTTTAATTTTCTGCAGTTAATTATTTGTTCTTTTTTCTCGACAGGTCGCGATCCCATCGAATTGGCGGTGCAAAATTACAAAAAAATCCTGACGTGACCAAATTTTTTTGTTTTACACAACTTACTCAAGTGCTAAAAATCTCACGCAGAGGCGCAAAGAGGCAGAGTTTTTTCAACGATTAACTATCAATTATAGCTTCGCGACTCTGTTTTAGCAAGCTCGCAATGGCAACGGCCTGCTTCGCATCGGCCGGAGTCCGCAGAGTAGGTCAGGAGGCGAGGAAGAGAATTAGCAATTGGGCTACTATGACTCGCATGAACATTGTCAGAGGGTAGACCGTAGAATAAGCCACTGCCGGAGCATCATTATTGGCAACCTTGTTGGCGTAGGCAAGTGCCGGAGGATCGGTGTAGTTTCCGCTGAGCATACCGATGATGGCAAGATAATTCATCTTATATTTGCCACGGGCAATTATTCCGACGACAAGGAGTGGAATCAGTGTGATTATCAAGCCATATCCTACCCACATGATGCCTCTGACATTGAAGACAGTTGCTGCAAAGTCTTTGCCGGCAGCAATGCCTACAGATGCCAAGAAGAGGCAGATGCCTATCTCGCGCAAGAGCATATTGGCAGACGAGTTGGTGTAAGTGACAAGATGAAACTTAGTGCCGTATGCACTGATGAGAATAGCCACGACCAGAGGACCACCTGCAAGACCTAACTTCATTGGCACAGACATTCCCGGAAGGAAGAAGGGTATGCTACCCACAATAATGCCAAGGAATATGCCTATAAACATGGTGAAGAGATTCGGTTCGTTAAGGCGTTTCATAGAGTTGCCCAGGCGATCGCCCAGACGCTGAATATCAGCCGGTTTGCCAACCACGGTGAGACGGTCGCCCATCTGGAGACGAAGATTCGCTGTAGCAAGAAGGTCGACACCGGCACGAGTGACACGAGTTACATTGAGTTTATAGCCCATACGCAGACGGAGGCTACCAAGCTTTACACCGTTGTAATCTGTCTTTGTCACCAGAATCTTCTGAGACACTACAGGCCCTTGCACCATCTCCCATTTCTTTTCAACTATCGGACCTATGAAGCGATTGAAAGTCTCTTCATCTTGAACGGAGCAGACGAGGAGGATGAGATCGCCTAATTCAAGTTTGTCGTCAGATGTCGGAATCATAACGGTTCCATCCGGCTTTTCGATTCGGGAGATAACGAAGTTGGCATTGATGATAGTATGGATCTTGCGGATGTCGAGTCCTGCCATCAATTCGTTGGTCACCTTAAGAGTTACGACGTGGGGAGCAAGCTGAGAATCCTTTGTGTCATTGTCGACTTCTTCAATTTCCTTTTTCAGGTCGATCTTAAAAATTACCTTGATAAGGATAAGGGAGACAATGATTCCTACTACTCCAAGAGGATAAGCAGCTGCGTATCCCATTGCCATGTCTTGAGAAACAGTGCTGGCATTCTCATTGATTTGAAGCACTGTCTGCTGAGCTGCACCGAGTCCCGGGGTGTTGGTGACAGCACCGCTCATGATGCCTACCATCTCCGGGAGAGAAGTGTTGCCATTGGCTCCTCCTTGGATATAATAGATAGCTACAGCAATTGCGGCATTAAGCAAGACACCGGTCACGGCAAGCATATTCATTCGCACGCCACCCTCCTTGAAAGAGGAGAAAAAGCCGGGACCGACTTGCATACCAATTGAAAAGATGAAGAGAATCAGACCGAAGTCGCGAAGAAAGTGGAGGATGTCATGGTGCACCATGTAGCCGAAATGCCCTAAGAGAATACCGACAAAGAGCACGAATGTGACACCGAGCGACACGCCACATACCTTGATCTTTCCAAGATAGATGCCTGAAAAGATCACAAAACTATAAAGCATTACCGCCGAAGCGAGAGAGTAGTTGCCAGGCGATAATAGTTCAATCAACCATTCCATGTATGGTCAAAAAATTTAGAATCTAATTATTATTTATAAACTCAACTTTCTTAAGCTCTTATATCATCACGCAAAGGCGCAAAGGGGCAGAGGTTTTATCAACCATAAACCATCAACGATAAACGATCAATTATAGCTTCGCGACTCGGTTTTGGCAAGCTCGCAATGCTTACGGCCTGCTTCGCCTCGGCCGGAGCACGCAGAGACAGCTGCGCAACTTAAAAGATCTTATCATTGACCTACAATGAATAAGAACAATCGAAACTTGAAATATTAAGAAACTCTGTTAATGGGGGAGAAGAGTGTTTTTGCGGACCTGAGACTGTCAATCTCAGGTCCGTAGTTTGAATGTATTATTCATATTCGATAAGGTCTTGGTCAGTGGCAACCACATCGCCAACCTGCACCAATACCTGCTTTACAACGCCTTCGATTTCAGACTCAAGGTCGTTTTCCATCTTCATGGCTTCGTAGACGAGCACTTTCTGATGCAATTTTACCTTATCGCCCGGTTTGACGTCGATCTCAATGACAGTTCCACCCATCGGGGCTTTGAGAGTAGGACCGGTCACAGGGTCGTAGGGACAATTAGCCTGAGCTTCAGCCTCAGCCAAGGCGGCAGCTGCTGCATTGGCAGCCTCAAACTCTTCTTTACGCTTATTTTTCAGGAAGCCGGTGGCTACAGCCGGAAGAAGTTCGAGAAGGAGATACTCTTCTTCATTCTGAGCGAGTTTTACACCTCCGAATTCCTCAAGAACAGGATTGTCGGGCTGCTTAAATTGAGATACATCATACGGTTTTTCTTCCGGACTTCCAGTGATCTGCTCGCGGAAGGCAGGGTCAATCTCCACAGGAGTCTTGCCGTATTCTCCTTTCACGAGGCCTACAAACTGATTATTCTTGTTAGTGTAGTCGGGCGCACCTTTACGACGGTCGAGAGCAAGAGCCACAGCCTGACTGCCTACAATCTGGCTTGTCGGAGTCACGAGAGGCACAAGCCCTGCGTCACGACGCACTTTCGGGATAAGAGCCATGGCTTCATCAAGCACGTCTTCTGCATGGAGAGCACGAAGGTTTGCCACCATATTTGAGTACATACCTCCCGGCACCTCAGCATTCTTTACAAGCTCATTGGGCTTCGGGAATCCGAAGTAAGCCTCGATCTTGTGGCATGCATCGAGGAGTTCTTCTTCCTTATTGTTAGTAGCAGCCTCGATGGCACGGTCGAATTCAGCATTTATTTCAGCCGGCATTGCAGCGTATGCCTCATCGAAATCCTTCGGCCATTTGTCTTTGTTGAGATCGAAAGCGGAAAGGCTTTGACGAGCCTCAACGAGAGCCTTACGGATCTTTGCCACAGCATCCATGTTGACTTCGAGTTCAATGCCGAGTTTCTGACAGAAAATCCAAATCAATTCGATTGCGGGAGCGGCAGAACCGCCACCAAACCACCAAATATTAGTGTCGACGATATCTACGCCCTTGATGATACCGGTAAGGACCGAAGCAAGGCCATAGCCCGGGGTGCAGTGGGTGTGGAAGTCGACAGGAACAGTAAGAGCCTGCTTCAACTTTGGCATAAGGCTAAAGATGCGGCTGGGATTTACAAGACCTGCCATATCCTTGAGGGTGATCATCTTTGCACCGATGCGCTCCATCTCCTTAGCTTTCTCTACGAAGTAATCGTCAGTGAAGATAAGTTCGGGAGCTTCCGGCTCATCTTTGCCGCCGAAGAGGCGAGCGAAGAAACCTTTCTTTTCCGGCTCCTTGGGCTCTTCTTTCGGATCGACGGTGTAGCACACAGCAGCATCGGCAATGCCGCCGAGATCATTGATCATTTTGATCGAGTCCTTGATATTGTTGATGTCGTTGAGGGCATCGAAAATACGCATTACGTTCAGACCGTTTTTGATAGCCTCTTTGTAAAAGCCTTCCAGCACACTATTAGGATAAGGAACGTATCCAAAGAGGTTGCGGCCACGGGAAAGAGCGCTCAAAAGGGAAATGCCCTTCATATATTCAGAGCAAGTGCGAAGACGATCCCATGGGCTTTCACCAAGATAACGCATCACAGAGTCGGGCACGGCTCCGCCCCAGACTTCCATAATGTAGAACTTTGCGTCCTGATAGAGAGGGAGGAGCTTGTCGATGTTTTCCTGCTTAAGGCGCGTAGCGAACAGTGATTGCTGTCCGTCGCGTAGAGTCAGGTCTCTTACTTTCAGTGTTTTAGCCATAGATGTAAATTTATGGGTTATTTAGTTTTTGTTTCTTTATTTGTTTATTATGATTGTCGAGTGAGACAATCAATCATTTAGTCGAATATGCCTTCTACAGATTCAGTTTGCACTTCTACTTCGCCGCTATCCCAATGCTCACCATTGCAAGCGTCGAATGAAGCCGGGAACTCGAATTTGGCATCCTGACTGTAAGGGAGGCTCTTGTCGGCATATACCTTTTGCATATAAAGACCGTATACAGGTAGGGCTGCTCTCGCACCTTGACCGAGCGCCATGGTGTTGAAATGGATATAGCGTTCATCACCGCCTACCCAAACTCCTGTCACAAGGTCGGGAGTAAAGCCCATAAACCAGCTGTCGGAGTTGGAGTTGGTAGTACCAGTCTTGCCACCCATCTGGGCAGAGATACCGTAGCGACTGCGGAGGCTGGCGCCGGTGCCGCTTTCCACCACGCTCATCAGCATTGATAGTATCTTCCAGTATGACTGCTCATTGGTAACCTCAGTACGATGCGGGGTGGCATTATAGATCAAGTTGCCCTGATTATCTTCGATTCTTGTGACGAACACCGGATCAGTGCGTATTCCTTTGTTGGCAAAGGTGGTGTACGCCCCTACCATATCGCGGACCGGCACGTCGACAGTACCAAGGCAAAGAGGCATGTAGGCTTCTATATGTCCGGTAAGACCAAATACCCTCATTTTATTGGCAAGGTTGATAGGCTTCAGCTCATTGACAAGACGGGCTGAAATCCAGTTGTTAGAATTGGTAAGCGCCCAATGAAGCGTCACCATTTCTCCAATATGTCCACCACCACTGTTTCTCGGGCTCCATCCATTGAAAGTAGGCTGGGTGTTGAGGAAACGAGAACAAGGGGTGAAATCCTGCTCCATAGCTAAAGTATAAAGGAAAGGCTTTGCAGTAGAACCAATCTGACGCTTGCCTCGGCTCACCATATCATATTGGAACCATTGGAAATCAGGACCTCCGACGTATGCTTTCACATTGCCGGTGTGTGGATCCATACTCATGACACCGGTGCGGAGAATAGATTTCATATAAAGGAGGGAGTCTCGAGGAGTCATGGTTACAGTCTTGCTTCCCGGCACAGTCTTGCCATCCTCTTTCACGTATGCGAATACCTCCATCTCTACCGGAGTGTTGAAAGCTTGGTCAATCTCTTCTTGAGAATGACCGGCAAGTTTCATGACTCTATATCGTTCGCTTTGGCGAATGGCATTCTTTATAAGTTGCTCCACTCCTTTTGTAGAGAGTTCAGATTGGTTGGTGGTGTACGGACCATTACGTTGCCCTTTCTTTTCCTGGAAGAAAGCAGGTTGGAGCGTCTCACCCAAGTGTTTTCTTACAGCCTCCTCGGCATAATCTTGCATTCGGAGGTCGATAGTGGAGTAGATTTTCAAACCATCAGTGTAAAGATTATAATAAGAGCCATCCGGTTTGGGGTTCTTCTCAATCCAGCCGTATAGGGGATTTTCTTCCCATTGCGTGGAATCTGTATTATAATTGCCCATTGCGATGTCATACGCCATCTTGTTGCCATATTTGGAGCGATCGGGACGTTCCGGTTTCTTGGCAGTCATAAGCCTACGGATTTCCTCGCGCAGGTAAGGGGCTGTTCCTACTTTATGGTCTACCTTGTGATAGTCCAGACCAAGAGGAAGCTGCTTGAGGGAGTCGCATTCTTCTTTGGTGATCTTCCCATCTTTTTCCATCTGCTCAAGCACCACGTTGCGGCGGTTGAGTGTGCGTTCCGCATGGCGCAGAGGATTGAAATAGCTCGGATTCTTAAGCATGCCGACAAGCATTGCAGCTTCCTCACACTTTAGGTCGCCGGGTTCCTTTCCGAAATAGACGTTGGCTGCTGTCTTTATTCCGACAGCATTATTAAGGAAGTCAAAGCGGTTGAGATACATATTTAGAATCTCATCCTTTGTGTAGAATCGTTCAAGTTTCAGGGCTATCATCCATTCGATAGGCTTTTGCATCGCCCTCTTGAAAATGTTAGAGCTTGGTTGGGAATACAGCTGCTTTGCAAGCTGCTGAGTGATGGTGGAAGCACCGCCACTTGACTTATCGCCCATCAAGATGGTCTTCACCATAGTGCGCCCGAGAGCCATGAAGTCGATACCTGAATGAGACTTGAATCGCACGTCTTCAGTGGCAATGAGGGCATCGATTACGTAGGGAGATAGGGCATCGTAGTCTGTATAGACGCGATTGCCGGCTCCCGCGAAATATCGTCCGAGCTCCGTGGTGCCGTCGGAGGCATATACCACACTTGCAAGTTTGTCGTGAGGATCTTCAAGCTCCTCAATAGGTGGCATATAGCCGATTACGCCATTATATACGAGAAGCATGAATATGGCAATGCATCCACCCAAGGCGAGAAAAGCAATCCACATCCACCTGATGATCAAGCTTGCCCGTAATTTTGAAGAGCGTTTGCTGTCATCGGTATTCAATAGTATGTCATCGTCAGTCGACGGTTGCTGTTTACTTCTTTTGAAAATATTCATGTGCAATAAACATCTGTTTTAATCTGCAAATTTAATGAATTTTACTGAGACTACAATAAAAAATCACAGATTTAACCATTTTATTCATTTGAGAGGAGCCATAAGAGTGAATAAAGAAAAGAATGATGAGTTTTTTTGAGCTTATTTTTTGATATGTGAATATGTTTGCTTAAATTTGCAATATGAGTAATGATTATGACAATAATTCCATAGAGGATCTCTTCATGCGATTCCTTTCCGAAGGGAAATTCCGAAAGACTCCGGAGAGGTTTGCCATACTGCGCAAGGCACTTGAAATGAACAGTCATTTCGAGGTGGATGCACTGCATACAGCCATTGAGAATGACGGGTATCATGTCAGTCGTGCTACAGTGTACAATACTGTAGAATTGCTTGAAAAGGCTGGAATTCTACGAAAGAATGTCTTTGGACAAAATTCAGCTATTTATGAGGTGAATAGAGACAATCATATCCACCTTATTTGCAAACGATGCGGCAAAATCAGGGAGATAGAGAATCCTCACATAGCATCTCACGTGATGCAACTAAATCCGGACAATTTCATTCCCGACAGTTTTTCCATTACACTTTATGGAGTGTGTGGAGAATGCTCGACGAAAAATTAATTATCTTGAATACATTTAATAAAAAAAGATAACATCATGGCAAAGGTAAAACCATTCAAGGGTGTACGCCCACCACGCCACTTGGTAGAGGAAGTGGCATCACGTCCTTACGATGTGCTTAACTCAGAGGAGGCACGCAAAGAAGCTGAGGGCAACGAGAAGTCTCTCTATCATATCATCAAGCCTGAGATTGACTTCGAACCGGGATTTGACGAGCATCATCCTGATGTCTATGACAAGGCAGTGGAAAACTTTATGAATTTTCAAGATAAGGGATGGCTCGTGCAAGATGAGAAGGAGAACTATTATATTTATGCCCAGACAATGGATGGGCGTACGCAATATGGTTTTGTAGTCGGAGCCTGGGTGGACGACTATATGAACGGCCGCATCAAGAAGCATGAGCTCACCCGACGCGATAAAGAGGAAGACAGAATGAAGCATGTACGCTGCAACAATGCTAATATCGAGCCGGTCTTCTTCGCTTTCCCCGATAATGAGACTCTTGAACAGATCATCCGCGAAGTCACGAAGAAAGAACCGGAATATGACTTTATCGCCCCCGATGGTTTCGGACATACATTCTGGGTGATTGATGATGACAAGACTATCGCTACCATCACTGAAGAGTTTGAGAAGATTCCCAATCTTTATATAGCAGATGGTCATCACAGAAGTGCTGCTGCGGCTCTTGTGGGAAATGAGAAGGCAAAGAATAATCCGGATCACAAGGGAGATGAGGAGTATAATTATTTCATGGCAGTTGCATTCCCCGCTTCACATCTGCGTATCATCGACTACAACCGTGTAGTGAAAGACCTTAACGGACTGACAGAAGAAGAGTTTCTCTCTAAAGTTGCTGAAAACTTTATTGTGGAGGAAAAAGGGGAAGCGACTTATCATCCTTCCGGGCTTCACAACTTTTCACTTTATCTTGGAGGAAAGTGGTATTCACTGACTGCCAAAGAGGGAACATACGACGACAATGATCCTATCGGGGTGCTCGATGTCACTGTCTCTTCAAATCTCATACTTCGCGATATCCTTGGAATCAACGATTTGAGAAGCGACAAGAGGATTGACTTTGTAGGTGGCATACGCGGACTTGAGGAGCTGAAGAGAAGAGTCGATAACGGAGAGATGAAGATGGCTCTTGCTCTATATCCTGTCACTATGGATCAACTAATTGCAATAGCCGACAGTGGCAACATCATGCCTCCGAAGACTACATGGTTTGAGCCAAAACTTCGTTCCGGACTTGTGATTCACAAGCTGGACTAAGTTGGAATGCAGAATTCAAAATGCAAAATGCATAATTTGGGACTCGACAATTACATTATCAATAAAAAAATGCCTCGAACGCATCGAGGCATTATATTTTATAGGCTATATCATGCATAATGACTTGGGGGCGAGTGGCGCGAAGCCAATTATGCATTTTGAATTATGCATCATGCATTAGCGAGAAGATTCGGCTATCCAGGCTGAGAGGCCGGCGTTGAAGCTGTCGGCGGAGAGAAGAGTCTCCAACGGCAGGTGCATACGATAGCGCCAATAGTGCTGTGAGTTGGCAGGTATATTTATGAGCTCATCGTGCGGATTGTCTCTACGCAGATTACCGTCAGTGCTGAGCCAGTCTTGAAGAGGAAGGATGCAGAGCATGGAAGGCGACTTCAGATGGAGGTCTACTATCTTTCCGCATATCCATGGTTCGGCATATTGGGGAGCCTGTCCCGGCTCTTTAAGAACATAGTTGAAGAAACGTTGAGTGGCAGAAGGATCCTGTTCCCACCAAGCGCGGATGCCATCCATATCATGGGTGGATGTAGTGCATACGCTATAGTACGGATAGTTCCAGGTCTCACCGAATTCAACCTTTGGATCTTTCGGCATGCGCTGAATCTCAAGCGACAGAATCTGAAGGCGCTTCATCACTTCGGGCACACAGTCAGGAATCATACCGAGGTCTTCCGCACAGGTGAGCATGCCGGTAGAGTCAAGGAGTGGAGGAAGTTTCCACATTGCCTTTCCATACCAGAAATCATTCATACGGTGATAGAAGAAGTCGTTGTAGAGACGGTTGAAGCACCACCGTTCGTAGTCGGTCAGTGCACGGAACTGATAAGTGAACTGTGCTGAAATCCTGGGATGATAGTGTCCTTTCTGATATGGATCCTCGATGAAGAGGACATCGTCGATAAGACCCATCAGGGCATTCTTAATGCGCGTATTCTTCTCGTCGGGAGCAAGACGGGAGAAATATTCTACTACTTTCTGCTGATTGTCAACAAAATTCTTAAGGCGATAGCGTCCGGCACTAATCTCATCGAGATATTCATGCTTCACTTCTTCGGTATATTCGCCGAAGAAATCACCGAGCACCCATTCCATTATATATGGATTAGCCTGAATTTCAGGATTGATCCAGAAATCATAATTATTTTTCAGCTCTTCAGGCGAGAAGGGGAGGGCAGGGTTGAAGTATCCAAGAAGACCATGGACTGCTGTCATAGGTATTTGCCAAATACGGAAAAATCCAAGGATATGGTCGATTCGGTAGGCATCGAAGTATTCCGCCATCTTCTCGAAGCGACGTTTCCACCACAGGAAACCATCTTTAGCCATCTCATCCCAGTTGTAGGTTGGGAATCCCCAGTTTTGTCCAAGAATAGAGAAATCATCCGGTGGAGCGCCGGCTTGGCAATCCATATTGAATAGACGCGGATCTTTCCAAGCGTCAACACTCTGCCGACCGATGCCAATCGGAATATCGCCTTTGAGGACAATACCGTGCTGGTGTGCATAGTCTCGGACTTCCTTGAGCTGACGATCAAGATGATACTGCACATAATAATAGTAAAAGATTTCATCTTGATGGGCTGAAATGAAATCATCTACCTTTTTTTCATCGTAGACTGCATATTCTCCCCACTGAGAATTGTCGGCAGTGTGGAAATGATCGCGAAGCACTGACCATGCAGAATATGAACGCAACCAATATTCGTTTTTCTTTACAAACGCTTTATATTCTGCAGTTTCTCGTGTAGCTTTCCCTTGCTCCGCATATATCTCATGGAGATATGCATTCTTTAGATTGTTGACAGCCTCATAGTCAACCTGTGGCAGTTCGTTGAGCTTGTCTATTTCGGCAGTGTAATGATCTCTACGCTCCTTATCCTTGATAGCTCCTACAGCTTTCAGCCTCAGATACATAGGATGAAGAGCAAAAGTAGAATTGGCGCTATAGGGATAAGAATCTGTCCAAGTTTCTGTCTTTGTCGTGTCGTTGATCGGAAGCACTTGGACGATTTTCTGACCGGTCAGCACACACCAGTCTACCATTTTCTTAAGATCGTAGAAATCTCCAACGCCGGCATCTTCATGAGAGCGAAGAGAGAACACCGGGATTGCCGTTCCTGCACCTTTCCATGATTTGCGAGGATTCTCAAACCGCAAGCCGTCGAAAATAAGGGCAGTTCCCTTTTCTTTGGGGAAGAAGTCGAGACGTCGGTTGTCGCGAGCTTCCCATTCTACTACCTCACGGGTCTTTTTGTTGAGGATGAGGAATTTATATTCAAAAGGAAGTTTGACATCCTTCATGTCAAGCGCCACTTCCCAAATTGGATAGTGAGCATCATTGAATGTCAGAGCCTTTTCCGGATTCCAACCACCAAGCGATCGGGGTTCGCCGCTGATTGCGAGCACCTCGTCGGGCTTCACCATCGGAGCTGTCACCTTGAAAAGCACCGCACCGGCTTTTGGAGAGATCTGTTGGTCGCGGAAGTTTCGGCTCAGCATGCCATCGACAAAGGCCGATGAGTAATACGGTTTGTCATTGGGGACATCTTGCCAAGACGCATGAATATCATACTTGGTAATGTCCTTTCCTGCTTCGAAACGGTGTGGAGCACCCCATTCCTGACGCCATTCTTTGCCTTCAGCCTTAACGATAAATCGATAAGTGAAGCTTTTCACAGAAGCCGGCACGTCGATAGATGCTGTCCACACATCGGGGGCAGTCATTTCAAGTAAAAGTGCTTTCAGTGGGTCGTCGCCACCAAGCTGAGGGATTGAGCCGCAGATGTAGAGAGCTTCACCCCATTGGGTGTGGTAGTCGATATGAATCTTAATTTTCATTAGTTTTTCTGGTTTTCAGGTTGAGTTTTCAGGTTAACAAGACATTTTATCCGCAACGTGAGTTGCCACAAGAAGTGCAGATAAGGCATCCTTCTTGATAAACAAGTGACTCGGCTCCACAGTTCGGACATTTTCCACTTCCTGCAGTGCCATTAGGCACATATTTTTTCAAAGCGCGCTCTACGCCGTTCTTCCAAGTATTGATGCTATTGGAGTCAAGTTCCAGTCCCTGAACAAGTTTGATGACTTGATCGATAGGCATTCCATAGCGAAGGACGCCGGAAATTAATTTTGCATAGTTCCAGAATTCAGGTTTGAATTTTTCGCTGAGACCTTCTATAGTGGTCTTATAACCGCGCTTGTTGATGAATTGGAAGTCGTAGCGCTTGCGCCCGTCAGGAAGCGTTTGCTTTATGATCTTTCCGTGGTTTATGCTCTTCGGGCAGAAGATTCCGTCTTCATCGTCGGCAAGACCGGTGAAAATCTCGTAAGGTTTGCCGTCGACCAAACCGACAAATGCGATCCATTTTTCCTTATTGTTCTGGAAGCGGACTACGTCGGCTTCCAGTTCGGTAGGACGCTTAGCGACATGGTCAGGGGTATGGATGAGGGGAGCTTTGTTGTCTTCTTTCTTCTTCACTGCCTCAAGCACATTGTTGCGGGATCCGTCGCGATATACAGTGCAACCCTTGCAACCGGCTTTCCAAGCTTCCATATAGAGTTGACCGACGAGTTCTTCCGTGACATCAGAGGGAAGGTTGATGGTCACCGAAATTGAATGGTCTACCCATTTTTGCACAGCACCTTGCATACGCACCTTTTCCATCCAGTCAATGTCGTTAGACGTAGCTTTGTAGTAAGGAGATTTTTTTACGAGCTCGTCGACTTCTTCTTGGCTCATATTTTTCTTAGTCTCCATTCCGTTCAAGCGCATCCATTCGATGAATTTGGGATGGTAGACGAGAAATTCTTCGTAAGCTTCGCCCACTTCATCCACAAAATCTACGGATACGTTTTCATCCCCCGGCACAATTTTACGGCGGCGTTTGTAGACAGGGAGGAAGACCGGTTCAAGTCCGGAAGTGGTCTGAGTCATGAGAGAGGTGGTGCCGGTAGGAGCGATTGTAAGGCAGGCGATGTTACGGCGACCATGTTTTGCCATACGCTCATAAAGCTCAGGATCAGCTTCTTTGATTCGGAGTATAAACGGATTGTTCTTTTCTCTCTCTGCATCATATATTTCGAAAGCACCGCGTTCTTCGGCTGCATCTACAGAAGCTGAATAGTAGGCGAGAGCAAGTTGCTTATGCACCTCGGTAGAGAAAGCAGTGGCTTCGGGAGTGCCGTAACAGAGTCCGAGAGCAGCGAGCATGTCTCCTTCACCGGTAGTGCCGCATCCGGTGCGACGGCCGAGAAGAGTCTTATCCCTGATTTTCTCCCAAAGATGGAGTTCTGTAGATTTTACTTCTGCAGTTTCAGGATCTTCCTTGATCTTGGAGATTATCTTTTCGATTTTTTCCATTTCAAGGTCGATTATATCGTCCATGATTCGTTGAGCTTTTCCAACGTGCTTTTTGAATAGTTCGAAGTCGAAACTTGCTTCGGGAGTGAATGGATTTTTGACGTAGCTGTAGAGGTTGATCGCAGTCAGACGGCAACTATCGTAAGGACATAGTGGAATTTCACCACATGGATTTGTCGAAATGGTCTCAAAACCGAGATCATCATAGCAATCCGGTACACTCTCCTTGATTATAGTATCCCAGAAAAGCACGCCCGGTTCGGCGCTTTTCCAAGCGTTATGGACTATTTTTTTCCAGAGAGCAGATGCATCGATTTCCTTGGAGAAGATAGGGTCGTCAGAATTAACAGGGAATTTCTGTACGTAAGGAGTCCCACTCTCAGCACAAAGCATGAAAGTGTCGTCGATTCTTACAGAAACGTTGGCACCGGTCACTTTCCCTTGCTCCATCTTTGCATCTATAAATCCTTCTGAATCGGGGTGCTTGATACTGACAGTCAGCATAAGAGCACCACGACGTCCGTCTTGCGCCACTTCACGAGTGGAATTGCTGTAACGTTCCATAAAGGGCACGAGTCCGGTGGATGTTATGGCGGAATTCTTTACAGGTGTACCTTTCGGGCGCAGGTGGCTGAGGTCGTGTCCTACACCGCCGCGGCGCTTCATCAGCTGCACTTGCTCCTCATCTTCACGGATGATTCCACCGTAGGAGTCGGGATGACCGTCAAGACCAATTACAAAGCAGTTTGACAGGGAACCTACTTGAAAATTATTACCGATACCTGCCATTGGGCTTCCTTGGGGTACGATATAGCGGAAATCTTTGATCAGGTCGTAGATTTCCTCTTCGCTCATCGGATTTGGATATTTGTTTTCAATTCGGGCTATCTCGGAAGCTATACGATGGTGCATATCATCGGGAGTTCGTTCGTAGAGATTGCCGTAGGAGTCTTTTAGAGCATACTTGCTTGCCCAGACGCGAGCGGCAAGTTCGTCGCCGTTGAAGTATTCGAGGGCACCTTGGTAAGCCTCATCGCTTGAGTATCGTTTTGCTTGGTCAGACATTTCGTTAAAGCTGTAAAAGTTGTTTGATATTTGGATGCAAAGTTCGTAAAATTTTTCCAAAAAACATAAACTTTTTGTGACGAATTTTTGATAAAATTATCAGAAATTTACTATAATAATTTGATTATTAGATTTCTATAAAATCTGTCAACAATAAAAGTTATCCAATTATGCAAGTTGCTCATGTTCTTGCATACTACTTAGTTAACTTAGAAGCGATTTAAGACGCTCTTCGTCAAGGATAGTGAATATGAGGTTGCCATTAGGGGTCAGTGACGGATCAGGTAGCGACATGAGTTGACCGACGAGATTCTCCATTTCAGCGGGTGAGAGGCGGCGTCCTCGAGTGATGGCTGCGCTTCTTGCCATAATGAGCGCCATGCGTTCCATAATGTCATCCATGGGATTGGCTGTAGTACCGAAAGAATCAGATTCCTCTCTGACTGATTCAAGGATCCTAAGGATAGTTTCTTTAGCATCGCTCTGGCTGATCATGGTGGGCACGGCTACAATTTGCCATCTGTTATCTTCTTCGTATTCGAGAGAAAACCCTATAGCGGATAGCTCGGTTTGGATTCGAGCGAGAGCATCTTGCTGTTCGAAATCAAGGGTGATAGATTCCGGGAAGAGAACACGTTGGCTTGTCACCTCCATGCGCCGGATGCTTCTAAGGCAATCTTCAAAGAGGATTTTAAGATGAGCCCGATGCTGATCGATTATCATAACACCGTCGCGGGTAGAGGTGATGATGTATTTATCAGCATATTGGAAGCATTCCCTTACCGGCATACTTAAATTTTCTTCGATGGCAGGGAGTACGCCTTCTATAGGAGTCTTTTCGAGTGCAGATTCCTCCTGGCGATTCATAAATCGATTGTAGAGAGAATCCCAATTTCTGACATTGCTTCGGTTTTCTCTGTTTCCGTAATAGCTTGATCCGAAGTTACCTCCGAATTTTGTCTCCGGGTATGAGCCTGAATAGATACCTTCCTCTTCGTTAGGAATAAAGCCATTTCCGGTTTGAATCTCGAAAGGATTATAATCGGAAGGCACTTGGATGGTAGGATTTTCCGGAGATCCTTCACCGGGAGCTTGTATGGGGACGAGATCAGTGTCGAAATCAATCTGAGGCGTCGCGGCAAATTTGCCGAGAGCTGCCTTGATGCTTGCACCCAAGATGCTGAGAATCTCCTTTTCTCGTTCGAGCTTCACTTCATTTTTACTCGGGTGAATGTTGATGTCTATTTCAGAAGGATCAACTTGAATTTTGATGAAGTAGCAGGGTTGGGTGTCGGAGGCTATAAGATTATCGAAGCATCCGGTGATCACCTTATGCATCTTCAGATGGTTGATGTGTCTGCCATTGGCTATGAGATGCCAGAGAGCATTCCTTCTTCGTGCATATTCCGGACGAGAGACGAATCCTTGAATCTTTACAAGGTCTGTGTCAACGTCGATTGGAATAAGCTGCATGTTGAGGTTGTTTTTCCAAATATCGTTTATGCGCTGTAGCATAGAGCCGGGACGAAGGTCGATTATACGGCTGCCGGTGTCAATACATATACGAAGATTATTGTTTACAAGTGCCATTCGCTCAAACTCGCGCATGATATGGCCAAGCTCTCCGGCATCCGACTTTAGAAATTTTCGACGTGCCGGCAAATTGAAAAAAAGATTCCGGATGCTTATAGAAGTCCCTTTATCGCACATACAGGGTTCCTGACTTTCAGCCTTAGAACCATTTATAATCAGACGTGTGCCCATCTGAGAATCTTCTGTGCGTGTGCGAAGTTCTACTTGAGAAATGGCGCATATAGATGGCAAAGCCTCGCCACGAAATCCCATGGTGTGAAGAGAAAAAAGATCTTCAGCACTTTTAATTTTGGAAGTGGCATGGCGTTCGAAAGCCATACGAGCGTCAGTTTCAGACATACCCTTACCGTTATCGACAACTTGGATCAGAGTCTTGCCGGCATCCTTGATGAAAATCTTAATGTCAGTGGCACCGGCATCCGCAGCATTTTCCACAAGCTCCTTGATTACCGATGCGGGGCGTTGAATGACTTCGCCGGCAGCAATCTGATTAGCTACAGAGTCAGGTAAGAGACGGATGATGTCCATGGGTGTGGTCAGTTGTTTGTTAAGTTTGTAGGGTATTGAATATAAATATATTAAGATGATTTATTCTAAGAAGTACATTTCAAGTTCTTCGGGGATTTCGCCGAGTTCGTCGTCCCAGCGGACAATGCCGTCGATCACGGTTCGTTTCGGACGTATGGCATCGAGCCAACGGAAATTGGGAAGATATTTTTGAGCCTTCTTGATAAGGAAAATAGGGGTCGCGTTTCCGGTCACTTCGGGCCACATTTTGATCTTCTGAATCTGCTTGTCTTCTAAGTCTACGGTCATGTAACTGCTCTCTGCATCCACAAGTTTATTGAAGGAAGAGTCATTCTCCATCGGAAGCATTATCACTTGGACATTTCCGTCGACGTACAGACGTTTCAGATAGCTATCTTCAAACCAAGCTTCCATTTTTTTGCCAGAAAGTTGATTGTAGAAATCCTCATCGACGTGTTCCGCCATGAATCCGGATTTTGGGAGGTTGGCATAGTCAACAGTAGAGTCGTTGAAATGAAGGATTATTTCCTCTCCGTTCACTTGTCGCTCTGCATTCCATACCACCGGTTTTCGTTTCATAAACATCAAAGAGTCGTTTTCATATATCTCTAATGTGTCTGCTACTCCCTGTATGTCTTGATTGAAGAAGCGGGCTCTTGGATAGGCTTTGGCTATATGGTAGTCTCTGATTTCTTTTATGATCATCTCAATTTCTTCCTTTGGCTCCTCTTGCACCGGAGGTTGCTTTTCGGGGATTCGGCTTTTAGGAACGTTGGATATCAAGGAAGAGTCTGATGGTTCAATAGATTCTGACTTCTCTAAAGATTCCGACAAATCAGAAGTGTCAGATATTACGGTGTCTTCAGAAATGAAAATACTGTCAGACGATTCTGTGGAATCAGGAATTACAGTAGCGTCAACTTCAACTTCAATTTTAGGGGTATGCTCTTCTTTTATAATGTTAAGCATAGACACCAGAAGGCTTTTCATTTCCTCTTTTGAGATAGGAGACATAAATTCAGAGTCTTCATCAAATTGCAATTCCAGATATTCAAAGTTGTCAGCACTGAAAGGTTCTTTCACGAATTTTTCAGGATAGAATTTTGGCACTCTTATCGTATCTTGTCGAATATACGTGAATATTGAGTCTGCTCTAAGGAAAAGAGTGTCAGGACGTGAGTATTCCTTAAGCAGAGGATATCCGGTAGCAAATGCTTCCTTAGTGGAGTCATTATACATTCCGAAGGCACTTATCAGAATTATTTTATTGGCAGTGTCGGTTATAATGGTAGGTTGTGAAAGTTTTGAGATGTCGCGATATTGATAAGCCCAACTTATTCGGGTAGCGTTGTCGTAGATTATGGAATCTCCTTCCAGAATTGTAGCCCTTCCGAGTGAATCCTTATGAATGATTGTGGATCGATGAAGCATCTCAAGATTGTTGAGTTGAGTATTATACCATCCTTTAGAAGTGTAGATAGTATCATTGGGTCCATAAATATCCGTAGGGCTATCAATGCGTGCCATGTGGGTGGCTGTATTGTAGTAAAGGGTGTCGCTCAGAAGTGTGAAATTATCTTTGTGGTTGACAAGTTCTACATCGTAGAAGAACTCAGCGTCTTTTGTCCTGCTGTTATACTGTCCGAAAATGGAAGTCAAGGTGTTGACATCGTCCTTAAGAAGACCTCCGCAACCGTAGAATCCAGTTTCGAGATTTACGTCATAGTCAAGAGTATCCGTGAGGAGTTCACCACTCGGATCTTTGAGTCGGACTTTCGGTTCGGAAGGACCCTTTGTGAGTTTTGCGAGTTTTGCATCTCCGTTGTAATAGAGTTGGTCAGCCCACACGAAAAGGGTATCTCCTTGCTCCATACGTATATGTCCGAAAGCATCCAGAGAGTTGATTTCCGGATAGTAGTATGCCGAATCGCAGAACATCCATAGGGAGCCTTGGCGGAATTTGACATTGCCGGTAACTATTTGTCTTTCAGTAGTGTCGTTCCAGGCAGGTTGAAGTTTATATAGGCTATCCGCATATTCAAGGAAGACCTTGTCGCTTTGATAGCGGTTTTGAGAAGGTATGATAGGTTTGATTGGCTTTGAAGGAGCCGGGCGGGTATAAGTTTCCTCTTTTTTCCGGGCATCCTTTTTCTTGACTTGCTGAGCAAGTGCACAGAAAGCGATGTTGCCGAAGAAAACCAGCAACATCACTCCAATAAAACCTAAAAATCCCTTTTGATAACGAGTCATTTATTTCTCTGCCTTCTCTTTCTCCCATCCGTCGTAGTGGAACTCACAATTGTTCCATCCTTCGGAAATATGCACGTATGTGTCTTTGATTTTTTTCTCCACCCAGTCTTTGATGATCTGCTCCTTTGTGTAGTTTTCATACATACGCTTCAGCATATTGTAGTCTTCTGCAAGGTTGGCAGAGTGGCCCGGAATTCTTTCTTTAAGCTTCACCATGACGGCAACCTCCTGATTCTTCTTCGGGTCTGTCATGATGAAAGGTTCGCTCAGGTCTCCGGGTTGCATCTTTTCAATGCGTTGGGCTATCTCAGGAGGGAGATCCTGCATCTCAAAGCGAGTGGTGCCATAGCGTTCGCTTTCCTGATTGTTATTGATCATGATGCCCTTATTGTTGCGGGAGTCTTTGTCTTGGCTGATATATCTTACGTTATCATCGAAAGAGAACGTGCCGGCTACTATTTCCTTTCTGATTGAGTCAAGGCGCATAGTGGCATCGCGTAGATCTTTTTCGTTGACCTTCGGCTTGAGAAGAATATGGCGTACATTCACCTCTTCTCCCTTTCGATCGATAAACTGGATTATATGATAGCCGAATTCAGTTTCCACGATACGGCTGACTTTCTTTGGATCGTTGAGATTGAAAGCGACATTGGCAAATTCAGGGACGTATGTAGAGCGAGTCGCATATCCAAGTTCTCCGCCTTTTGTAGCACTGGCGGGGTCTTCGCTATAAAATATGGCAAGAGTAGAGAATTCCGATTCTCCCTTATTGACTCGGTCGGTAAATTCACGTAGTCGAGCCTTCACATTCTCAATTTCCTGCTTAGGGATGATAGGATTGAGTTGCATTATCTGCACTTCCACTTGCATAGGGACGTATGGAATGCTGTCGGCGGGGAGCTTGGCAAAATATTTTTTTACATCATTAGGAGTTGCCTTCACATTCTTTGTCAGGTTGTCTTGCACTTGCTCCTTGATATAGTTTGTCTTCATCTTTTCAATCACTTCATCACGGATGGAATTCCAGGGTTTGCGAAACATTTCTTCCACTTTCTCCCTGCTTCCAAGCATCTTGACATAATAGTTCATTTGCATTTCCGCTCTGGGTGAGAGACTGCCGACAGGGGCTTCTATAGTATCGAGTTTTCCTTGGTGCAGATATAGCTTTTCTACAGCAAGTTGCTCCGGGATCACACAATAAGGGTCTCCGCTTGGGCTTACTCCCATGCTTCGCATCGAGGCATATTCTTCCTCAATTTCAGACTTGTAGATGGCGTTGTCGCCTACTATCCAAGCCACTTCATCGATGACATTCTTTTTAGGGCCGGAAGTTGAATCTGCGAAAGCAGTGATTCCTATTGAAAGTGCGGCGACTGCCACAAGGCCTATAGTAGTTTTCTTTTTCATTTGCTTTGTATAAAGTATGATCCTTCTTTCAAAATATCTTTTTCAATAGCCGTAGATCTGAGTGCTTTGATAAGCCCTTTCTCGTAGTCGGCAAGATGGAGAGCCTTCATTCTGTCTTCTATGATTGGAGCAGCATATTCTTGCGGCATTATGGAGCCTTTTTTCCTATAGTCGGTCAGGTGAAGGATGTAGACAGTGCCGTTAAGTTCCGTCTCAAAGTCAATAGTATTCTCTACAAACTTGTCACCGTCACCGAGTTTTTGAGGTATCTCACCCGCAATAGCGTCAAAATCAACCCATTGATCGGCAAAATAGCGGAAAGCTGTAGCTTCGTGCCGCCCGGTATTCTCCAATTTATCGAAGGAGTCCGGGTCAGAATTCTTCATCCAAAGGCGTATATCGTCAATGTATCTTGAAGAAGCCGGAACTCTGATAAATAGTCCTTTCACAATCGGGCGCTCAAGACGGAGTTCGTTTGTATGCCTCGTGTAGTATTCCTTGACGGCATCCATATCTACAGGCTGCACACCTTTACGTCTCATTTTCCGTCGATATGAGTCAGCGATAAGACTCCTTTTGTAGTCGGCAGTCAGGGAGTTGATTCGGTCCATATCGTCGATTTGGCTTGCGGCAAGATCTTCAATCAGAAAACCTTCGATCCATTGGTCGGCAATTTTTTTGATGAGGGCTGCGCTGTCAGCTGAGCTGATGGCAGGAGGAAGTTGCCTAATGATGTCAGACAATAGAAGTACCGAATCGCGGTATTGAACCACGATGTCGCTGTCTGTCACTTCATGGGATTTTTTCCCGCTTTCGCAACCGGCTGCAATTCCGACAAATGTCAGAAGTATTATTGCGGTCTTTCTCATCTAATCAGCAAAATTACAAAAAAAATTGCATCCGTGCAACAAAAAAACACCGAAAGCTAAAAACCCCGGTTTTAAGCCGAGGTTTTCAATATTTGTCGAATAGAAGTTTTTTGTCACTTCACTTTTTTCAGAACCTTATCATATACTTTGACAGGGTATCGCGATTTCAAAGTCTCGACCCAATCATGCTCGAGCTGATTCTGGTAGTCGCTTGTCACAAGGCTCTTGACATCAGTCATTGTCTCCGGAGCGTCAAGCAGTTTGGGGTCGTAGATGAAATAGACTGTATATTTCTTGTTATTTGGTTTCACGGGTTCTCCGCCGAACATTACGTTGTCGACCATCGCATTCTGACCTTGCTCCATTAGGATACGGTCGATTGAAGCTTTTCCTACAAATTGCTTTCTTATAGCCTTTATGCTGTTGTCGTCGGAAGCCTCTCTAAGAGCAGCTCTAACGAGGCCGGCTATTGAATCGTTAGCAGCCTGGACGAGGATACCTTTCACGTGTGGTTTTGTCCACTTGTAGTCATTGCGATGAGCATTGAAATAATTGGTGAGGCCGTCATTATCCTTGGCTGCTTTATCCCAAACCTCACGAAGGCTTGCTTCATAGAGCAGAGAACCTTCACGGTATTCTTTAAGAAGGTTTCTGTAGTCGGGCTCGTTGGCATACAGCCATTCGTATTCTACTTCTTTAAGAGCTTCATCATCAAGATCTTGTTTTTGAAGGATCTTCTTGTGCTTCTTGCGGAGATTCTTGATGAGATTCTTCTCTACAAGATCATAACGTTCGTCTTGAGGGTTTGCAATACGTTTGAGCACCATTGGTTTCATTTCTTGAAGCGAAGCAGGACCTTTGGCATCGAGTTTGCGGATGATGTGCCAGCCGTATTGACTTCTTACCGGGGTGGAAATTTCATTGACAGCGATAGCGAAAGAAGCGGAATCGAATGGTTCGACCATCATGCCTGCACCAAACCAATTGAGTTTGCCACCCTGTCTGCCGGAACCTTTGTCGTCGCTGAGTTCGCGAGCAAGGTCTTCGAATTTTTCCGGATTAGCAACTACCACATTATATATGCTGTCGATACTTGCCTTTGCCGCAGCTTGTTGCTCTGCAGTAGCAGTAGGAGGTATCATTTTCATAATGTGTTCCACGAGGACAGTTCCGCGGGCAGGGCGATGTTTGCCACCTTTAAGGATGTGATATCCTTGCGGAGACTCCACTATTTCAGAAATCTCACCCGGAGCAAGAGTGAACGCTGCTTTTTCGAAAGCATAAGGGAATCTGCCTGAAATTATATAACCCATTCTGCCACCCTGGTTGGAACTTGCACGGTCTACTGAGTATTTTGCTGCAAGTTCACTGAAATCACCTCCATTTAGAAGTACCTGGCGGATAGAATCTGCCTGAGCCTTAGCAGCGAGGGTCTCTTCATCCGAGGGGCTTTTGGCGAGCATGATATGGAAAGCCTCGACTTCTTCACGACTTAGGTCGTAAGCTTCCTTGACGAGGGAATTCAGGTAGATGGAATCGGTAAGGTAAGGAGTGGCGAGATCCGCTTTATACTGATCCATCTCCTTTTTGAATGCCGACATAGTGTCGAGTTTTTGATTGAGTGCATCTGCCACTTTGAGTTTGTAGATCTTAAACATCTCGGCGTATTCGTCAAGAGATTGAGGATCTACCTGCTGTTGCTGGTTTTTGTGGTAGAGGTATTCGAATTCAGAGCGTGGGACATCCACACCATTGACCGTCATGATGATTTCATCTTTCGCCAAAGCAAAGAGAGTCGAGCCGGCGATAAGGGCTAATGCAGCTATGTGCTTTGTTTTCATTTTTGTTGTCGATATTGAATAGATCGATATGATATAAATGGGTAAGCCATGAGGCTTCACTTTTTCATTAACGAATAAATTTGTTTAAAATTGTGTATGGAAGATTAAAAATAAAAAAGTGCGCAGCTTTGGAGGTGCGCACTTTAGGGAGAAGTAATCCTTTATTTATTCAGCTTGGTTTAAGCCGGGGTTTTGGGCGAGCTTGTCGAGCACGTATTGGGCAGTTACCTCGAATTTCTTGGTCTTGGAAGAGGGGACTTCATACATGGCATCGACCATAACGGTTTCTACGATGCTTCTCAAGCCGCGGGCTCCAAGTTTATATTCGATGGCTTTGTCTACAATTGTATCAAGCGCCTCGTCGGTAAACTCGAGCTCTACGCCGTCCATCTCAAAGAGTTTCTTGTATTGACGAATGATAGCGTTTTTCGGCTCTACAAGTATTCTTCGCAAAGCATCCCTGTCGAGCGGATCAAGGGCTGTGAGCACAGGGAGACGTCCGATAATCTCAGGTATGAGACCAAACGACTTCAGATCCTGAGGCATTACGTAGCGCATGAGGTTCTCGCGTTTCTTCTTGGCATCGCTGCTGTTCTGACCGTATCCCACTGTGTGGGTATTAAGACGGTTGGCTATCTTACGCTCGATGCCGTCGAAAGCACCACCACACACGAAAAGGATATTTTTCGTATCTACCGGAATCATCTTTTGCTCCGGATGCTTTCTTCCGCCATTGGGTGGAACAAGCACGGTAGAGCCTTCCAATAGTTTGAGAAGACCTTGTTGAACACCTTCTCCGCTTACATCACGAGTGATCGAAGGATTGTCGCTCTTGCGGGCTATCTTATCGATTTCGTCAATGAATACAATGCCTCGTTCCGCTTTTTTCACGTCGTAGTCGCAAGCCTGGAGCAGACGGGTCAGGAGCGATTCGATATCTTCACCTACATATCCTGCTTCTGTCAAAACTGTAGCATCAACGATGGTGAAAGGTACGTCAAGAAGTTTGGCGATAGTCTTGGCAAGAAGAGTCTTGCCGGTTCCGGTAGGACCGACGAGGATGACATTTGACTTTTCGATATCCACATCTTCCGCGTCTTGCTTTCCTTCGTCGAGGCGTTGGATTCGCTTATAGTGGTTGTAGACAGCTACAGCCATATATTTTTTAGCTTCATCCTGGCCAATGATATACTGGTCGAGAAACTCCTTTATCTCCTTTGGTTTAGGGATGGAATTCTTACCTTTTTTCTTAGGTTTCCCTGAATTCCTTTGGGCGAGTTCCGCATGTGCAGTAGTTTCAATATATGAAACGCAATCTGAGCAAAGTGCCAACCCGGGAATTATCTCCACTACCGGATTGGACTCAGAGTCGAAAACCCCGCACATTGCGCACTGCAAACCGGATCCCTGTGTCTTTTTTGCCATGATTAAAAGATTATTTCTTCTTTTCGTTGATGAGAATTCGGTCGATCATGCCATATTCCTTAGCTTCAGAAGCGATCATCCAGTAGTCACGGTCGCTATCGGCAGCCACTTTCTCAAGACTCATTCCGCTGTGTTCGGATATGATTCTGTAGAGTTCATCCTTAAGCTTAAGGATTTCGCGGGCAGTGATTTCAATATCTGAAGCCTGTCCCTGTATGCCACCCATCGGTTGATGGATCATCACACGGCTGTGGGGGAGTGCAAAGCGCTTTCCCTTTTCGCCGGCAACGAGAAGCACTGCAGCCATAGAGGCAGCCATGCCTGTACAGATGGTAGATACATCACTGTTGACATACTGCATTGTGTCGTAGATACCGAGACCGGCATAAACAGAGCCACCCGGAGA
Source organism: uncultured Porphyromonadaceae bacterium (assembly GCA_947176355.1). GTDB lineage: Bacteria > Bacteroidota > Bacteroidia > Bacteroidales > Muribaculaceae > Lepagella. The sequence goes on along the minus strand of CAMWQY010000002.1, from coordinate 508 downwards.
GTTGATGTAGAGGGAGATGTCCTTGTCAGGATCCACAGAGTCAAGATAAAGAAGCTGAGCCTGTATGATGTTTGCGCTTTGGTCAGTCACCTGAGTGCCGAGGAAGATGATGCGGTCCATCATAAGGCGTGAGAAAACGTCCATCTGAGTTACGTTGAGTTGACGCTCCTCGAGGATGTATGGGTTCATATAGTCAGCGTGTGGCACAGTTACTGCACCTGCCTGACGATTTACGGCTTTCTGATAGCCGTCGAGCATATTGCTGTTGATGCCGAGGTGTTTTACGGCGTATTTTTCAAAATCATTCATAGTCATATATTTAATTCATAATGCATAATTCATAATGCATAATGCATAATTCATAATTCATAATGCATAATTCATAATGCATAATTATATAGACGGCGACACGGAGCTCCGCATCGCCGTCTTACTATCATTTAATAATTAATCTTTAATAATTAATCATTAATAATTGAGATTAAGCTTCTGCGGGAGCGAAGAGTTT
>CAMWQY010000001.1 GCA_947176355.1 uncultured Porphyromonadaceae bacterium | reverse complement strand
CTCAAACGCTATCTCCCGAGTAAAGGAACGTAATAAAGCATGCTCCGCATGCGCCACTCCGAGTCAAAATGCTAACTAATTGATCGTTTTTACAGCTCGTCGTTAATTAAAAGTCAACTCCGAAGGTCAGCATGAACGAGCCAAAGTTCTTCTTGATGCTTTCCATTACAGGCATGCTTTGCTGTGTACGGTCTATGGCTACAAATTCCTGAGGCACGCATACGCTATAGGCAATGCCCAAATTGAAAGCCGAGTCACGTCCGAACCTTATTCCACCCCCGGGCTGTAAGAAAAGACCGTTTCTACGCTCAGCGTAATAGTTTACGTATTCATCGTAGCTTTCAGTCCATAGTCTGTTATCATCCAGGTTAACACCAATCTGATAGCCAATCTTTAAGTCTACGAAAGGATTTATCTTCTTGTTGATGTCCGGAATCCACCTTATGTTTGCGAATATCGGGAAATTAAGCCACGAGAAAGTGCTGTCCCAATAATTGTAATTTGGATTGTCATGATATGCTATGAATGTAGTGTATCCCCCTATGCCGATTCCTGCATAAAGTTGAGGTATGACCGCTACTCCCATAGTATAGTTGAGTCCGAACGACAAGGAGTTCCACATGTCATAGAAAGTGTCATCTTGGAATTTTAAATCTGATGTCGTCGGCGAAGTACCCGCATAGATCTCAAGAAATCCCCGCCAATCTTGAGCATTGACACTCAACATACCAAATAGTAATGTGAGCGAAAGTATAAATTTTCTTATATTCATTTTTAATATTTTTTATTATTCTCCATAGCGGAAGACATCTTGATCTTCATCATACCAAAGAAATGGGTTGATGTCCAGCTCAATTTCTCCGAAGGCGTTATAGGTTATCCCATTGCGATGGTAAGACATAAATCCTGCAATAACTTTGTCTTTATACAACGTCGATGAGAAAAGATTATATGCCAGTTCCCGTGATATATGCCATATATAGGTAGGATTCTCTTTGTTTAATATTATTGTCTCGCTTTGTGGCAGGGTAAGATACATATTAGTATCTTCACCATAATCTGGATATGTGAATTTAATATTATTGTTTCCGCAAATGAAAATTTGATTTTCATTCCAATATGCTTCATATCTCCTATCATAGCCATTCTGGTCTATGTATGGTATCGTCTTCGAATGCTTCTCCGAGCCAATACTCCATATAAAAGAGTCATTTTTTGAGTAACCGATATCCGGAGATCCTATAGTAAGATTTTCTGCGGAAAAAGACAGATATGTTGGGAATTCGAGTTTCTCTCCGTTCATCCATGGATACTGATACCATGTTCTGCTGTCTTTGATATATCTTACTTTTTCATTGAAAATTACATAAATATAACCGATGTTGCTTATGTTGGCGTTATTAATGGTGTAATGACTTTCTGCAATTATGTATGGAGACGTAGAGTTCTTCATAGTTGAGTCCGGAGTCCAAATGAATGTAGGATTGTCTGCAGTGGCAGTATATGAAGAGCCGTCCGGCATTGTGAAAGTTGCCGATTTTTCATGTTGCGAAGAAGGATAGAATGTGATTTCGATATCATTATATCCACCACTCCATATTTCTGATACCTTATTTAGGTTGATATTATAGTATACATAAGGATCTGCCATACCTCCGTAGTAGGGATCCATGGCAGAAATTTGAAATTCTTGATGGCGGCTTTCGAAATCATTATAGTCACTGTCTATAGAGGATTCCGCCCAGTCATCATCGTAGGGGACTGCGAGGTTGACGGCTGAGAACTCTACTTTACCGTTGTGGTTGCCTTCACTATCCAAGTAGTAAACTTTATCTTCAGCACAGGATGTAATTGCGATAGCGATACAAACCCATGTCAGACTACCGAGTATCTTGTATATTTTCATAATTCTATCGTTTAAGAGTGAAGTTCGGAATCTTATATGTCGAATCCGATGTTGAAGAGTATGGCATCTGAAGTCCTCTGTTTAAAGACGAACTCTGTCGTAGTGTTTCTGGAATATTCCTCAACATTAAATTTCTTTTTCATGCCCGCCATGTAGCTTATGCCGAGATTCATACCGAATTTATTATGCAGCGTAATTCGGTAGCCTATGGATGGCGAAATGAAAAAAGAACCGCAGAGATCCCCATTTACGATGATTCTTGATGACGAGCCGTAGGCATAGCATAAATCATAGTCTGCAATGGGAAGATACTGCATGTATCCTGCTTTTAGTCCTATGTATGGGGCGGTTTTTCTGGTCAGACCGAAGTCCCAGCGTGCTGCGACAAATAAAGATGCATAAAATCCGGTCAAATCAGTATATTTCCAACTTGAATAATAATTGTTGTAATTCTCAAGTTCTTCATATCTGGTAAGGTCAAGATAAGTTGCGAAGCCCCAACCTATGAAGAGATGCCTGTTTATCTGGCGACCCAGAGTAAAAGACACTCCTGTAAGCACGAGCGTTTGGAGGTCTCTCGCCTCGCAGTCTTCACTTATAAAAGTAGCCTTTCCGTTAAGTCCTATGCCCCCCTCGAGGTCGATCATGGATCTCGCGCCTTTTTCGTGTCCTGCCCATCCTTTACCCATGACTACTCTCATCTCCGGCTTCACCTTATATGTAGCAGGGCTATAGCCGGGGTAGGTAAACTTAAGGTTCTTTGTCGGCTCTCTTAGAATGATCTGGAACATGCCGTCAAGGTCGGTGAAAACGAATTCACTGTTGCCGGGCACCTCTACTCTTACGCCGGGAATTGGCTCTCCTTTGGCGTCGACCACTGTTCCTTTGATTGTCTCACGTGCGAACGTGCTCGCACTCGAGAGAATTGTAATAATGACGATCAGTATAAATCTATTCATATAATGAAAAGTTATATAGATGAATTGTATACATAAAAATGCGATAGATTTAAATCTATCGCAAAATTACTATATTTATTTGGATTATGCAAGATTAACGATGAATGATTGACGATGAATTATCAATTCGGAATTTGGAAGCAAAGCATGCGGAGGCTCGCTGACACTTCGAATGATAGAGACAGATAATGTTACCGAGTCAAGGAACGTAATAAAGCATGCTCCGCATGCGCCCCACAGAGTCAAGGAACGTAATAAAGCATGCTCCGCATGCGCCCCACAGAGTCAAAATGCTACCTAAAATGTTTCCGTTTGCCGATTGATGGCGCATGCGGAGCATGCTCCCTTACGTTCTCCCCACCAGGTCAAAATGCTATCTAAAAGATTCCACTTTGCCGATTGATGGCACATGCGCGAATTGATCGTTGATCGTTAATCGTTGATCATTAATCGTTGTATCGGGCTTTCTTTCCCGAAGAGATACGATGGCTTGTACCCTCCCAGGTCTATTACAATCTTCTCAAATACAATCCCCGGGTCAAGAGGCTTGATTTCAAGGAAAGTCTCCCCTTTTTTTGCAACCTTTACAGGCACCTTCTTCTCAACCACCCTACGCGCGACAGTAGGATAAAATACGCTGTAAATATTCTGTGGCTCCTCATTCAGATTGCCGTTGAAGTTTACTTCCACAGGCTCACTTCCTTCAAAACCAACCGTATATCTGTGACCTTCTTTCCTGTCAAAAGCCAGTGTTGATTTAGTGACGACATGCACGGTTACACTGTCAGTGCCCTCCGGTAAAGTGACAGCATACTTCAAAGTGGCACCTTCCGGATTTTCTGTATATGGTCTTACTGCAACTCCACTCAGAGTGCGTCCTACGTAGGGGAGAATTTCCCAGGTAGCTCCGCTTTTAGCATCAATGGAAGTATTAAAATGTTCAGCTTCAATCACTATCGCATCCTTAGCAGGCCCGAATACATATCCTCCTTCGTTTCTGCCTTTAGAATCAAGAGTGAAGGTCTCCGGAAGAATCTCTGCCGGGAAAGCATCGTTCCAGCTCGTATAGCCGATGTGCTTCTGTGTCATCATACCGTCCCATTTGCCATTCGCAATCTCCTTATTATAGCTCTTCATAAGCTGAGCATCACGGTCAAAGCAACGTTTCACTTCTGCCGCCCAATCGTTGGCTTCCGGTAAGCCGTTCTTGTATGCCGCATGGTTCATGGCTTGTGCATAATACATCTGATAGAGATTGCTCATCAGCTGCAAAGGAAAGAGAATAAGCTCATTGTAGGCATCTCTCTGTTCAGGCTTGAGAGTCAGATATTGGCGAAGAGCCTCAGCCTCAAGTCGCATATAATCATCAGCTACCTGTTTCCATTCACCGGTCTGAAGATTATATGTATTGCGGTCAAGCATTTCCGGAGTCACCCTTCCATTGTATTTGCAAAGGAGATTGAAAATTCTTGTCGCTTCTTTAGCCTGATCCGGTCCAAGCTGTTGCTCAAAGAATCTAAGAGTGTGCCCTAAGAGATTATCAGCCGTAAATTGTTTAGGATTCCAAGCCATGTCAAGGAAAAGAGTGATAGGATATTCCATAGGCTTAAGATCCCCTACGTTAAGTATCCAGAGCTTGTCCACGCCGTAGACGTAGGTAAGTTCGAGTTGTTCCCACATATTCTGTATGGGAGTGCAGTTCAAAAGCTTGCTGTTGCGAGGCGCACCTACATAGTCTACATGGTAATACATTCCCCATCCACCGGGATGTTTCCTTTCCTCAGCATTTGGAAGCCTTCTGACATTTCCCCAGTTATCGTCACAAAGCAAATAGATTACGTCGTCGGGTGCACGCAGACCTGCGTCGTAATAGTCAAGCACCTCTTTATATAATGCCCATACCTGCGGAGTTTCCTTCGCTTTCTTGCCGGTCTCCTTTGCGATAATCTTCCTCTGATTGTCTATGACTTTTTTAAGCAGAGCCACGTCTGCCTCAGCGCTCATGGCTTCATCCCCGTCGCCACGCATACCGATAGTCACCACGTCTTCCGTTTCTTTCATTCGTTGGATACCTTCGGTGAAGAAGCGGTCGATCACATCCTGGTTTGTGGCATAGTTCCAAGCACCATTCTCCTTACGGTGGCGTGCCCACTCCTGGTGATTGCGTGCCATCGGCTCATGATGAGAAGTGCCCATGATTATTCCCATCTCGTCTGCAGTCTTCAAATTTTCGGGGTCATCTGCATAAAAAGCCCATCCCCACATAGCGGGCCACATAAAATTGGCTCGAAGACGAAGCAAAAGCTCGAAAACTCGAGCATAGAAGCGATGGTCTCCGTAATCAGTGCCGTAAGTGTTCTTTACCCAGCCGGTCAGGCAGGGTGCCTCGTCGTTGAGGAATATGCCACGGTACTTGACCGCAGGTTCTCCCGCAGTGTAAGTCCCGTCAGCTATATATAATTGGTCATGTTTCGCCGGCGCTACATCCGCCCAATCATACCAAGGTGACACTCCGATTTGCTCAGAAAGCTCATAAATGCCGTAGATTGTGCCTCTGCGGTCACTTCCGGCTATGACAAGAGCCTTCTCAATACCCGGGTATGGATTATCGACAGTGGTCATTACATATTTCTCATATTTCCCTTTCAGATCTTTCTCATTGAGCTTCTTGCTTTTGAAAAGATCCTTGATGAGAGAGCTTTCTGTTGACCCCACTATAATGACATTGGCAGGAATGCCGTTTTCAGACGATATTTTTTCTGTTTTAATCAAATTAGCCGCAGTTCCGCATACCTTTTTGAAATCATCCGACAAATTTCCTGCCGCTATTGCTATTCCCGGAAGGTCATTCCCCGACATGATGATGGAAGTAGGGGAGGGCTTGCCATTAACAGAAGTGATAAGAGGAAAGTGCCCGGACAGCATTGTTTCGCTTGTGATTCCATGGTTGTCGAGTGCCGCCGCCCTTGACGGGACAAGAAGTGTAAGACTCCCAATGAATGTGACGATAATAGATTTAATGCGATTCATGATAGTAAATTTTGTTGTTCTCTGCTCCCAAGCGCATCACGCACCACGCGAAACGCACCCTCCATCCATTTTGCAAAATTATAAAAAAATTAAGATATGTCTCATATTATTTGTTTGAAACACATTAATCAGGGTCTCATGACCTAAAAAAATCCCTATTTCTACATTAAAATTCGTAAAAATGTTACGAATTTTAATGTGATATTTGTGATATTTGACAATTTTATATAAATTTGCATTCGTAACCAATGAAGTCTGAACAGCTTCGATGTAATACATTGCCACGCCAAGTGGGTAAACAGCGAAATACATGAAAATCTCTGCAATATCGTTTGCGATAATACTATTGTCTTTATTGATGTCGCTTCCTTCGCAAGGATCAAGAATACGCACCGGACGACTGATCGACGATCCTGTCGTGATAGCCGGTGAATATTCAGGGTTCTGCCAAGATAAAGACGGATTCATCTGGATTGCTACAAATCGAGGTCTTATTCGATTTGATGGCAATAGCTACGACCTTTACCGTCATGACGACGCCGAGCCCGGCTCCCTTTCCGACAATAGGGTGCTTAATATTATATGCGACTCGAAAGGTCGTATTTGGGCGGGCACAGCCAATGGTCTTAATCTATATTTGCCGGAAAGCGATTCTTTTAAAGTGATTTCTCTACCTTCCCAAGATTTTTATGGATATATAATTGGCTTAGGGGAGCAGTCAGATGGGACGGTCACCTTCATAGTCTCCGCTGTCGGTCTATTGTTTATTGATGATGCGTCAGGAAGCCCGGCGGCAGTTATGTATCCTGCGGGATCCGCTCAGAAGGATTACAATTCTATTGCATGCTGCCGCAATGGCAAGATCTATTTTGGCTCGCATAATGGCACCGTGTATTGTATGGCGCCAAATGGAAGGGTTACATCAAGCAAGGTAACTGACGGAGCCTACGTTCTTGCTCTTGCTTTGGAAAAAGACGACAATGTCCTTGTCAGCACTCCGAGCGACATCTACAGAATAGATACCAAAACCGGCGAATCCTACCGTCTTTCTGTCGCAGAAAAAATTTCCATCACAAATCTCTCTAATTCGGCTGATGGAAGTGTATATGTTGCCACTTCCGGCAATGGAGTTTGGGAAGTGATTCCAAAGTCTGAAAATGTCAGTAAGTGTGATAAGCTTTATTGTGCATCCTTTAATATCAATGATGCAAAGATTGGTGCTGTGTATACTTCTCCCGTCGGCGACATCTGGCTTGGATGCAATTATAAAGGTATAGTGCTTTTGCCCGGACGCCACATACCGTTCCTATATAGGAAGTATTCTGATGCATTCCCTGATTTCAGTGGAGGCGCCGGTGCTTTGACTGAGTGGGATGGCCATTCATTGGTAGCTCTCGATAAGGGGCGTGTCGTTATGTTTGGATCCGGAGGAAAGGTTTTGATGTCTGCCACAATCCCTGGTGGCGGTAATATCACCCATATCCAACTCATAGAAGGGGATAAAGCCCTGATAAGTGTGGCAGATGATGGCATTTGGGAGATGTCGCTCCCTTCCGGATCCGTTAGGAAATTCCTTGATGTCCCGGGTAAGTATCCGTCTATAGTCACCGCTCCCGGCAGAGATGGCGAACTCTTTGTAGGTATCAATGGTGTCGGACTGATGCGCTATAATATCAAGACCCAAGAGAAAACTTGGATTCCTATTGATCCCGATGGCAATCAATTGACTAACTCATTTATTACAAGCCTGAATCGTACGGATGATGGCAAAGTCTGGATTGGTCTATATAGTGGAATAGCATGCTATGATCTTAAGACCGACAGATTGTTGGAGTTAGACCAAGAGCCTTTCCTGAGAGGTGCTACTTTTGCTATTGTGCCCTGTATGACCGACAATTCCGTCTGGGTCGGCACCAGCCACGGCTTGATTCACTATGATCCTGAAGAGGGTGTACTGAAAAAATATACTACAGCCGACGGACTCAGTGACAATGATATTCGCGCGATATCTCGCGATCATAATGGAGGCAAATGGATAGGCACTATGCGAGGTCTTTCCTACGTGACTCCCGACAATTCGAAGATATTGTCATATTATGGTGGCAGCGGTCTTGTGGAGTCTACTTTCCATCAAATAAAATATTCTCCCTCAAGAAAAGGGATTTATTTAGGAAGTGATCTTGGCATTACTGCATTTATGCCCGACTCTGTTTACTCTCCTAAATTTGACCACACGATAAAGGTGTCCGCAATATATCTTAATGGCACGCGGGTACTTCAAAATATGAAAAATGGATGCAATGTGGTCATAGGTGGAGATCTAATGTCGCCAGAGAGGCTTAATTTGCCCTATAAGGACAATGCGCTTACCCTCAGACTTTCTACAATGGATTTCCGTGACGCATCCAATATCCGGTATAAGTGGAGGTTGAATAAAAAAGATGATTGGATTGAGACTACGCCGGGAGAGAATATGATGTATCTTCCTCATCTCGACCCCGGAAAATACGACCTTGAAATATGTGCCTCGGAGAATAATGTGGATTCTCCGGTGACTTCAATCCGAATAAATGTTGCCTCTCCGTGGTATTGGACAGGACTTGCTAAAGCAATCTATCTGATCATATTTATAGCATTCGGCATCCTCGCCTATGTGTTCATTAGGAAACGTCGGGAAGAGAAAATAAGCGAAGAAAAGATTAAGTTTTTCACCGATGTCTCACATGATATCCGTACGCCGATGACCCTTGTCATGAGTCCTCTCGAATCCCTGCTTAAGGAAGAGCATGATTCTGATGTGAAGGCAAAGCTCAACGTGATGCACCGCAACGCCCAAAGGGTAATGGGACTCCTTAATCAGCTTCTTGATATCAGTAAGCTCGATAAGGGTAAGATGAGGTTGGCATGTATGAAGACCAATGCTGTGGCATTTGTGGAAGAACTTGTAGAGCTGTTTAAGCCTCAGGCCGATGGGAAGAAGCAAACCCTTACATTCACTGAGCTTAATGATCCCGGCGAGGTATGGCTCGACCGTGATAATTTCGACAAGATAATCGTAAATCTGATTTCAAACGCATTGAAGTATACTCCGGAAGGGGGCGCTATAGATGTGTCAGTCGATACGGTGGAAGAAGATGGTCTTGGCAGATGTCTTAAGGTGTCGGTAGTAGATACGGGTATAGGCCTTGATGAAAAGGCTTTGCCAAGGCTTTTTGAACCCTTCTATCGCATTAGGGAAGATCATCTCCCGGGCACTGTCGGCTTCGGTATTGGTCTTGATCTTTGCCGTCGGCTCGTAGAGCTCCATCATGGTGTGATTAAGGCTGCCAACCGCACTGATGGCGTCAAGGGCAGTATCTTTACAGTAATTATTCCCATAGAAAAGACATGTTATTCAGAAAGCGAGCTCAATGATAAGCAAATAGAAGAAAATGAAGGAGGCCGCCATCTGATTCTGACCAATAGACCTACGACAGTGGATCTTCCTTCACGGCCAAAGCCCATGACGGCTGGCGGGAAGGTGCTTGTAGTGGATGATGATGCTGAATTGCGTGGATATATAGCATCTACTTTAGCTAAATATTATAAGGTAAAGGAGGCTGCCGATGGCAACGAAGCTCTGAAAATCATGTCTGATTGGATGCCCGATATGGTGGTCAGCGACGTGGTGATGCCCGGTATGGATGGTCTTACCATGCTGAAGAGAATGAAATCTAACGCCGACACCAATCATATTCCTGTAGTGCTTCTTAGCTCGAAAAATGCTATCGCCGACAGAATGGCAGGTTGGGATAAAGGAGCTGACGGATACCTTGGCAAACCCTTCAATATGGATGAACTTTCAGCACTCGTAGACACTCTTATAGAGAATCGTCAGAGAATGAAAGGTAAATATTCCGGTGCGCAGGAGATAGAAGGAAAGATCGATGCTCCTGAAATGAAAGGCAACGACGAAGTGCTGATGGACCGAATTATGAAAGAAATCAATGCCCATATTGATGATCCCGCGCTCAATGTCGAGAAACTCTCATTGGAAGTCGGTGTGAGTCGCGCGCATCTGCATCGCAAGATGAAAGATCTGATAGGTATGACTCCAAGCGACTATATACGAAATATCAGGCTGAAAAGAGCGTGCGAATTGCTTAAGCGTCCGGATATAGAGGTGACGCAGGTGGCATATAAGATTGGATTCACTTCCCAGCCCCATTTCTCATCGCATTTCAAGCGCTACACCGGTTTTTCTCCTTCAGAATACCGTGCCAAGTGCCTGTCGGGTGCAGATGCTGACGTGGAATTGAAGATAGACGCCTGATAATCCCCTCCATACCGTTTTAAGGGTGTGCTCCTCTGCTTATTCCCAAGCAGATGAGCACGCCCTAACTTCGTCGTTAATAATTCATAATTCATAATTCAAATTAATAAATAATCGTTGTTTTTACAAATTCGTATTCATCATATTCAGATTTGAATGGGGTGGTATCACACCGAAATAAGTGTGTTACGTAGATGTATGGGCGTTAAGGATTTTCTTTGTAATTTTGCAATCGTAAAACTAACACAATCAGCAAGCGTCAGAATACAGCTGATTAATAGTTGAATTGATCATTGATCATTGATCGTTGATAGTTCATAGTTGATAGTTTAACTGATCATTGATCGTTTATAATTGGAATAACATTAGATTGATATAAATAGGTTAATTTTAGGTAGGTTTAGGCTTGACCGCTATCTTACAAATGAAGATACTTTTGTCTTACAAATGAAGATACATTAGTAAAGATTGATTATAGGTTTAGTTATTAGGTAGAGTTGTGGGCTGGAATGCGAGATGCATACCAGCCACATTATTTTTATACTTAATTAGCGACGAAAACTAAAAACACCAATTCAAACGAATCCAAAGCATTTTCTGAAGCTTAAATAATCAATATTTTTAAAGTTTTGATACTAAATGCGATACAAAATAATGTTACAATTTTAAACTTATTTGATACATATTTTGCAAGTAAAGTTACAAATAATGACATATATGAAATCGCATCGCGCGTGTTTAGAACCAAAGTTTTGTAATTTTGCGGACGTTAAAACCATAAAACAACAAAAATGAAGAAACTGACCAACATCGCAATCGCCTTTGGCTGTCTGGCTCTCCTCCCGGGATGCTCCTCGAAGAAGGCAGGGATCGCTCCGCAGAGTTCTGTGGCGATCTTCGATTCGTTCAGCTACGAGGGCGATGATAATTTCTACAAGGCCAATCCTCTTCCAGACGAAAGCAGCTACTACAATCCGGTGATTGCCGGGTGGTATTCTGATCCGTCGCTTTGCACAAATGGCAAGGGCGACTATTTCCTCGTCACTTCAACTTTCACATTCTTTCCGGGTGTCCCTATCTTCCATAGCCGCGATTTAGTCAATTGGCGTCAGATAGGACATGTCCTGACACGCGAGTCTCAGCTTGTCAATATGGAAAAGCAACACGTCAGCGGAGGAATTTTTGCCCCGGATATCGCTTACAATCCCGCCAATGAAACCTATTATATGGTTACGACTAATGTGGGCGCCGGCAATTTCTTTGTGAAGACGAAAGATCCGTTTGGAGAGTGGAGCGACCCGATTATGCTTCCCGAAGTGGCAGGAATCGACCCCGCGTTCTTTTTCGATGAGGATGGCAAAGCCTACATTGTCAATAATGACGATGCCCCTGACGGGATGCCTGAATACGACGGTCATCGCACTGTGCGTGTAGTGGAGTTCGATACCACTACCGACAAATGCGTTGGCGAACGTCGCATTGTCGTCAACAAAGGGTGTCGTCCGGAAGAAAAACCTATCTGGTGTGAAGGTCCCCATATTTATAAGGAAGCAGGCAACTACTATCTTATGACTGCCGAAGGGGGCACGGGCGACTGGCACAGCGAAGTCATCTATAAAGGTCCTACACCTTTCGGTCCGTTCACAGCATGGGAGGCTAACCCGATCCTCACGCAGCGCACGCTCGACCCGACAAGAGAAAATCCCGTGACTTGCGCCGGACATGCCGACATGGTCAAGACCCCTGAAGGAGAGTGGTGGGGTGTATTCCTTGGTTGCCGTCCTGTCGAAGGAGGAAAAGAAAATCTCGGTAGAGAGACATTCCTTCTTCCCGTCAATTGGACAGCCGACGGATGGCCTCGGTTTGTTGAGAATGGTCAGACTGTACCTCTCGTTGCCGCCAAGCCCGGAGTAAAGAGAGCCGATGACGTGACTTTCGGCAATTATATAAGGAAGGATGAATTCAACGACTCCACACTTGACAATGAATGGATGACTCTCCGCGGTCCCGCTTCCGAGTATTATTCATTGAGCGATAACCCCGGATTCCTCACGGTGAAATGTGCAGATGTAAAATCCAGCGAAAAGTCAGTGCTCCCATACGTATGCCGCCGTCTCAACCATCATAATTTCTGCGCTTGCACCCACATGACGTTTGTCCCCGAAAGTGACACTCAGCTTGCCGGAATGCTCGTGCTCAAGGATGAGACTCACCAGTATCTGTTGGCTCGGGCGCGCCATGGCGACTCCCATACAATAGAGGTGAGGAAAATTGCGGAAGACGGTTCGCATACAATTGCCAAGATGCCTGTCGACCCAAGCCTGGCGGATGTAGACTTCAAGATCTTGGGCAACGGACTTAAATATGGATTCCATTATTCTACCGACGGAGGCAAGAACTGGCAGATGCTTGCCGACAACGTAGATGCCGGATTCACTTCAACAGCCGAAGCAGGAGGCTTCACCGGCACAGTCGTAGGCCTCTACGCCTCCAACGCAGAATCCCTCGACTAATCGCGAAACGCATAACGCACAACGCAAATTACTTTCCATTATACTTTAATATTTAATAGCAATGAAAAATGTAAAGAAACAATTTCATTACATTGCGTTACTGATGGCAATGGTCCTGTCAGGCTCATTATCGGCCTGGGCGGATATAGTCAAAGGTAACGTGGCCGATGAGACGGGCGAGCCCCTCATCGGTGCGACGGTAATGGTTGTCGGAGTCCCCGGTGGTACAGCCACGGATATCGACGGCAACTATTCTATCAATGTGCCCGACATCAAGAAAAATGAACTCCGGTTCTCTTATGTTGGTATGGATCAGCAAGTCATCAAAGTGAATTCACGAAAGGTGATCAATGTTGTCCTCAAATCAAGCGACAATTCACTCGATGAAGTTGTGGTTGTCGGCTACGGTCAGCAGAAGAAAGCTTCCGTAGTAGGTGCTATCACTCAGACTTCAGGTGCCACTCTTGCCAAGGCTGGTGGTGTGTCAAGTGTAGGCGCCGCTCTTACCGGTAACCTCCCCGGTGTGACTACTATGGCTTCTACCGGTAAACCCGGTGATGAAGACCCGCAGATTGTGATCCGTGGCCAGACTTCATGGAACGGCTCTGATCCTCTTATCCTCGTCGACGGTATCGAGCGTCCGATTAGCACAGTGGATATACAGTCTGTCGAGTCGATCTCCGTACTCAAGGATGCATCTGCTACTGCGGTCTACGGTGTGAAGGGTGCAAACGGTGTCATCCTTATCACCACCAAACGTGGTCAGGAAGGTCGTGCGGAAATCGGTGTGGCTGTCAATGCAGCTATGAAGGTTGTCTCAAAGCTTCCGGGTGTGTCAGGTTCTCCTGAAGCCCTCTATATGAGAAACCGCATTATTGAACGCGAGCTTGGTCTCCAGCCAGGATCCTGGATCGATATGACTCCCCTCGATATCATTGAGAAATATCGCAATCCGGCAAATGATGAGGAATGGGACCGTTATCCTAACGTGGATTGGGCAAATGAGATCTTCAATAAGACAGCGATGGCATACAACCCTAACATCAACGTTCGTGGTGGTACAAAGTTTGTCAAGTACTATGCAGCAATCGACTATCTGAACGAGGGTGACTTGTTCAAGAAAATCAATGCCAATCGTGGTTATGAAGGTGGTTATGGATTCAACCGTGTGAATATCCGTTCTAACCTCGACTTCCAGATTACTCCGACTACTGTCTTTAAGGTAAATCTTTCCGGTTCTCACGGCGAGAAGAAGTCTCCTGCCGGTATCTGGAGTGCTTGGGCAGAAACTCAGATATGGCAGTCTGCCTACGGTGCTGCTCCTGATGCATATCGCCCTATTTATTCCGACGGCACTTGGGGCTATCATCCTTATAAAGGTCAGGCAGTGCCTAACTCATTGAAGAGTATTGCATTGGGTGGCGTTGAATATCAGACTACCACTCGTATCAATACCGACTTTACTATTGATCAGGATCTTAAGTTCATTACTCCGGGTCTTCGTGCAAGCGCGTTGGTGTCTTGGGATAACAACATGCAGGAGACCGGTCGTGGTCTTTCCGATAGCTATAGCCCTAATGAAAAATATATCGATCCGGTTACGGGAGAGGTTACTATGAGTCACACTACAATGACCGACGGACTTGATTATGTACCTGACGAAAACTGGAACATCAATAAAGGTTCAATCAATATTTATGCTACCAACCGTTTCCTCTTCTATCAGGCTCAGCTCTTCTATGGCCGTCAGTTTGGTAAGCACGATGTGACTGCGATGGGCGTGTTCAACCGTAATGAAATGTCTTTCGGTACAGACTTCAAGCGTTTCCGTGAGGACTGGGCATTCCGTGCCACCTACAACTTCGACGACCGCTACTTCGCTGAGTTCAACGGTGCATACAACGGTTCAGAGAAATTCGGTCGTGAGTATCGTTTCGATTTCTTCCCTTCAGGTGCCATTGGTTGGCGTCTCAGCGAGGAAAAATTCATGAACTGGAGCCGTGGCTGGCTTGACAACTTCAAGATCCGTTACTCTCTCGGTCAGGTCGGTGATGACTCTGCCGGTGGCCGATTCCTCTATCAAACTCAGTGGGCAGCCGGTGGCAGCGCAAAATTCTATCCTAATGCCGGAAGTCCTTACACTTGGTATAAGGAGGCACAGCAGGGTAACCCAAATATACACTGGGAAAAAGCTGTAAAACAGAATTTAGGTGTCGATTTCACTCTTGTCAAGGGTATGATCAACGGTACTGTTGAGTTGTTTAAGGAAAAACGTACTGATATCCTCGTATCAGGTGGCGATCGTGCGATCCCTTCATATTTCGGAGGATCAGCGCCTATGGCCAACCTTGGTCGCGTAGACAGCAAAGGTTATGAGTTTGAACTTCGTTTCAACTATACGTTTGCCAATGATATGCACCTCTGGGCTAATCTTAATATGACTCACTCTGAGAACATGGTCAAGATTAAAGATGATCCGGCACTCATGGAGGCTTATCGTAAGAGTGAAGGATATATGATCGGTCAAGACCGTATCGTCTATGATGCAGGATATGCTCAGACTTGGGATGATGTCATTGCAATGACTCCTCACAATACAAATGACGATCAAAAGCTCCCCGGTCAGCCTATCATGGTCGACTATAACGGCGACGGCGTGATCGACAGCTCGGACTCAACTCCATACGGATATAGCGGTATTCCGCAGAACACATACAATGCTACCATAGGTCTTGACTGGAAAGGTTGGAGCATTTATCTTCAGATGTATGGTGTGACAAATGTGCAGCGTACTATCGTATTTGAATCATACAGAAGCAATCTGAATACTCTGTATGCCGGTGTCAACTTCTGGGCTCCAGGAATGGCTGATGCTGATGTGGATCGTCCTGTTCCTGTTTGGAATGCTACTCCAAGCTATTATAACGGATGGGATAACCGCTACAACCACTACGACGGTTCTTACTTCCGTCTGAAGAATGTCGAAATCGCCTATACTTGGACTTCCGGTTGGGTCAAGAAGATCGGTTTGAGCAATCTTAAGGTTTACATCAACGGTAACAACCTTTGGCAGTGGAGCCGCATGCCTGACGACCGCGAAAGTAACTTCGCAGGTACCGGTAATGCTTCTCAGGGTGCTTATCCTACAGTGCGCCGTTTCAACCTCGGTATCAAGTTTGACATCTAACCTCTCAAAAACATGAAAAAAATTAAGATTAACATATTGGCCCTTCTTTCAGCCTTGTTGGCTTGCGGCTCATTCTCAAGCTGCACCGACTATCTTGATAAGGCTCCGGAGAGTGAGATCTCGGAAGATGAGGCTTTCAAGAATTTTAAGAATTTCCAGGGATTCGTGGAGGAAATGTACTTCTGTCTCCCTAACTTCACTACAATTTACTGGAATAACTCCTTCAACTGGGGTGAGGATGAGTTCACCGGCATCAACGAGACCTACATGATGTGTGATAAGGTCGACAAAGGTGACTTCTGGGGCTGGCAGTCTGAGCATGACGGCTGGGGTTGCGGCTTTATGGATATAGGTGGCTTTGACACCGGAAAATACTCAAACGTTGGTGATCAGCCTACTCTTTGGAAAGGCTCCTGGTATGCTATCCGTAAGGCTAACCTCGGTCTTGCAAATTTGGACCGCATGACACAGGCTACCGATGAAGAGAGAAGAATGATCAAGGGTCAGCTCCTTTTCTTCCGTGGATTCTACCATTTCATGCTCATGCAGTATTTCGGCGGCTTACCCTACATCGACGAAGTTCTCGGTAGCTCTGCTCTTAACAACCCACGTCTTACTTACGCTGAATGTGCTGAAAAAGCAGCAGAAGACCTCCGTGCAGCAGCCGACCTTCTTCCCATTGACTGGGATACTACTCTGGCAGGAGCCATTACTAAAGGTAACAATAAGCTTCGCATCAATAAGATCATGGCTTTAGGTTATCTTGGCAAAGACCTCCTTTGGGCGGGTTCTCCTCTTATGACCAATGACCCGAACCTTGCTGCTCATGGTGGCACCAAGCTTCCCGGTAATTCACTTGGCTACAACGAAGATTTCTGCAAGCGTGCTGCTGACGCTCTCGGTGAGCTACTTAATCTTGTAGAGTCCGGCCAGACTCAGTATGCTCTCGTTCCGTTTGCAAACTATAAAGACCTCTTCCTTTCTCATTCAAGAGGTGGACTTATGCCGGGTTCTACTGAAGCTATCTACCGCAATCCGTGTGATGACTGGAACCGCTCTAACTGGGGACAGACTAACGACTACGGTACTAAGTTCATCACTGACAACGGTATCTGTTATCACCCAACAGCTAACTACGTGAACTATTACGGTATGGCAAATGGTCTTCCGCTCGATGATCCCGATTCAGGTTTCGATAAGACTCATCCTTGGAAAGGTCGTGACCCTCGTTTCTATCATGACATCCGTTATGATGGCTGCAAGCTCGAGCTGGGAGGAAATCAGAAAGCTGACGATGTGCGTTATGCTCCTCTCTATACCGGTGGTAAGCTTCGTAGCGATACAGAAGGAAGCCGCTCGGGTTATCTCAACTATAAGTTCGTACGCGACGATTTCAATAAATGGGACAACCAAGGTGGTGGCAACTGGGGTGCAAGCAACCACATGCTTATCCCCTACATGCGCCTTGCAGATGTCTACTTGATGTATGCCGAGGCAGCTTGTAATGCTTACGGAACTCCTTCAGGAAAATCCGGCAACTTCAGCAAGACTGCTGTGCAGGCAATCAATACCATTCGTCAGCGTGCCGGTGTTGCTAATGTCAATAATAAATTCCTTGGTTCTCTTGAATCCTTCATGAGTGAGGTTCGTCGCGAACGCGCTGTAGAGCTTGCTTTTGAGTCTCATCGTTTCACCGACCTGCGTCGCTGGATGCTCATCGACAAGTATCCTTACAATATCAAGACCTCTCAGGAGTTCACCCGTTCCGGAAATCTTGCCGGAATTGATAAGGATTCTTCAGTTGGTATCAATAGGAATGATCCTTCTCAGAGTGCTGTTGTCGGCTTTACAGAGAAAGTGGTCGTAGAACGTCCGTTGTCTGCTAAACACTATTGGCTCCCTCTTAAGGTCAAAGACGTATCGATGTATCCGGAGTTCTATCAAAATCCTGGATGGTGATAATAACCCCCCCATAATTACATTTTATAATGAAAAATCTAAATAAAATCATATATCCTCTTTCAGCAGCGACCGCTCTTATGTTCGCTCCCGGTGCTTTTGCTCAGGAAGATGACGTTGTGCCTGCTGATTCGTTGCCTCAGGGGATTCAGCTCGCATTCCGAACAAGTGATGGTGGCGATATTCTCGGTGGTGTCTCCTCCGTGAATATGGTTGAGCTTGGCAAGAAGAGCTTCACTACTTATAGTACGCAGAATCTTGAGGCGCTTACAGTCGAAACATGGGGTCTTGGCGGAGAGCTCGTTATGATTGATGGTGTGCCTCGCGACGACAATAATATCCTTCCTCAGGAAATAGAAAGCATCACATATCTCAAAGGTGCTCAGGCTGTCGTCCTCTATGGCTCGGCAGCTGCCAAAGGTGCTGTATTGATCACTACAAAGCGCGGTCGTCCAGATGGTCTTCATATTTCCGTACGTGGCAATGCCCAGATGTTTGTGCCGAAAAGATATCAGGAGTATCTCGGTGCCGCTGAATATATGACTCTTTACAATGAGGCGCGTCTTAATGATGGACTTTCATTGGCGTTTACTGATGAAGATATCTACAACTACGGCTCTCACCGCAATCTTTCACGCTATCCTGACATCAACTTCTTCTCAGATGAATACTTGAAGAAGCAGTATATGAAATATGAAGGTCAGGCTGAATTCATGGGTGGTGCTAAATTTGCCCAGTTCTATTGCCTTGTCGATGTCTATCATGTAAATGATCTCATTAAGTTTGGAGAGGGAAAGAACAATGGTCAGACACGTCTCAGCCTTCGTGGCAACATCGACCTTCGTCTCAATGATTGGGTGACAGGTTGGGTCAATACGAGTGCTACTTTCTATGATAATCGCTACGACCGTGCCAATTACTGGGGCAGTGCCGCTTCTATGCGTCCCGCTGTGCAAGGTACTTCGCCATTCGTTCCATTTATTCCTATCGATGCAATCGAGCCGGATGATGAAGCAAGCTGGATTCTTGTCAACAACAGCAACTATCTTATCGATGGCAAGTATCTTCTTGGTGGTACGCAACAGTATCAGAACAATGCCTTTGCCGGTATGTATGCAGGAGGTTATACTAAATCCACTACTCGTCAATTGCAATTTGACGCCGGTATTCGGATAGATTTCTCCAAGGTTGTAAAGGGACTTACTTTCAGAGCTCAAGGTGCTGTCGACTACAATACTCAGTATAGCACTTCTCTCGAACCCCGTTATGCTGTCTATCAGGCTTATTGGACTAATTATGGCGGAAAGGATGTCATTGACCATCTTGTGAAGTATAATGATGACTTCAATAGCGGCAATATGGGTCTTGGCGGAGCTTCTGAGCGTCAGACTCTCTTCTTCTCAGGTCAGTTTGACTACAAGAACTCCTTCAATGATGTCCACAATGTCGACGCTACTCTTGTAGCTCATGGCTTCAAGCGTACTTATTCCGGTCAGTATCACCGCAATACCAATGCTACTCTTGGTCTGCGTGCTGCTTATAACTATGATAAGCGTTATTATGCAGAGTTCAATGGAGCTGTCAACCATTCTGCTCGTTTCATGCCCGGACATCGTAATGGCTTTTCAGCAGTCGGTAGCATCGGTTGGCGTATAAGCCAGGAAGAGTTCCTTAAGGATAGTGAGGCAGTGAGCAATCTTCGCATTAATGCTACATACGGTCGCATCCTCGAAGATGTGGACGTGTTGAAGAACAATGACATCGACCAAAGCTTCTATATGTGGCAAGGAAAGTTTACATCTACCGGTGCTTGGTGGGGATGGAACGATAGTAAAAGACCCTTCCAGACATTCATGAGTACTCAGGGTTCTAATCCGGATCTCACTTTTGTAAAGCGTAATGAATTTAATGTTGGCTTTGATGCCGGGTTCCTCTCAAATATGATCAATCTGAGTGGTGCATATTTCCACACAGAGATTGATGGTCTTCCCATTCAGTATTCCAATATATTCCCAAGTTATATGCTTGCCGGTTGGGGTGCACAGGGTGCAAGCTCGTTCATTCCGTATGTCAACTATGATGCATATAGAGTGGAGGGTTTTGAGCTCGCTCTCAATTTGAAGAAAAGTTTTGGTGACTTCAACTTAGGATTCGGAGTGAATACTCGTTATGTAGATACTAAGAATACCAAGATCAGCGAGAATGTAGAATACGAATGGCAGAAAGCTGAGGGCCAGAACAGAAGTGCAATGCGTGGTTACAGATGTCTTGGCTACTTCCAGAGCGAAGAGGAAATCGCCCAGAGCGCTCTTATCAACAATAATACTAAGCCCGGCGACCTCAAATATGAGGATATCAACGAAGACGGTATCATCGATGGTAAAGACATGGTCATCATCGGCCGTTGGGACAATCCATGGAAATATGGTCTTAACCTGACTCTTGGTTACAAAGGCTTTACTCTTTTTGTCGCAGGTACCGGATATGCAGGTGGCAATGGTATCAAAAGCAACGATGCAGCTTGGGTATATGGCGACCGTAAATATACCGATATTGTCCGCGGACGCTGGACTCCCGAAACTGCAGCAACAGCTACCTATCCCCGTCTGTCTACTCAAGGTGGAGAACTCAACTTCGTGACATCCGACTATTGGATGTATGATGCAAGCATCTTCTATCTCGATCAGATCCAGCTCACTTACGACTTCCCATCCAAATGGTTTGATAATAAGTTTGTCAAAGGGCTTCAGCTCTATGTCAATGGCAACGACCTTTGGTGGGCTTGTAAAGAGAAAGTTTATCGTGAGACAAGCGTAGGATCCGGTCCTCAGACTCGTAGCTTCAACTTCGGTGTTAAAGTAAACTTCTAAAACTAACGACAACATGAACAACAAAATAAAAACCGGCATATTCGTTCTCGCTTCGTTGGCATTTGTCTCTTGCGACGATGTCTTCGAACCGCTGCCTGAAACCAATCTTTCCGAAGAGCAGATTGGTAACAACGGAAAGAATGCGGAGAATGTACTTGGAAACGTTTATGCGTTTATGCCAAACTTCGATGTATTCAATCTTAGTGAGGCAGCTACTGATGATGCTGTGACTAATAATGCCAACGACAGCTGGAGGCGTATCGCAGCCGGTAGTTGGACTTCAAGCTTCAACCCGGTGAACCGATGGGAGATGACTCGTACTTGTATTCAGTATTGCAATCTC
This sequence comes from uncultured Porphyromonadaceae bacterium, assembly GCA_947176355.1. Lineage (GTDB taxonomy): Bacteria > Bacteroidota > Bacteroidia > Bacteroidales > Muribaculaceae > Lepagella. Next base: position 7,582 of record CAMWQY010000001.1, on the reverse strand, counting down.
TTCCTTAAGCACTACGAGAAAGTGGAATGGGCGAAAGACAAAGAAGCGAATGATTGTTTTCGTGTCCGCTTCTATGCTGAGGCTCGTGCTCTTAGAGGTATCCTTATGTATGATCTTCTTCAGGCTCATGCGGGATTGGATGCTTCCGGCAATTTGCTTGGAGTGCCTATTGTGACTGTCTTTGAAGACGCTTCCTCTAATTTTAATGTTCCTCGCAATTCATTCAAGGAATGCTATGATTCCATGATGGAGGATTTCAATGAGGCTTTAAAGTATCTTCCTGATTTTTATAAGTTCTATGATGCTTATAATGATCCGGCTCCTTTAGAGGAATTGCGTAAGATCTATCCTGATGTGTCCGAAGGTGTCGCTAACCGTGTTTTCGGCTCAGGTTTAATGGGTCGTATGAGCGGTCAGATAGTGAAGGCTTTTATATCTCGTGCTTCCCTACTTGCTGCGAGTCCCGCTTTTGAAGCTTCCGGCATTACTTGGGAACAGGCAGCTAACGATGCCGCCCGTGTGCTTAAAGCTATTGGTGGTGTCGCCGGAATGGATGCGAATGGTCTCACATGGTATAATGATCCTACTATGGAGACTCTTCAGGACGGAGACTGTCCTCCCGAGGTGATTTGGCGTACCGAAAAAGGGGAATCCAAGGACCGCGAGGAAAGATATTTCCCACCTACACTTTACGGTCAAGGTTATATCAATCCTTCTCAAAACCTTGTTGACGCATTCCCAATGGAAAATGGATATCCTATCAGTGACCCAAAATCCGGCTATGATCCACAGAATCCATACGCAAATCGTGATCAGCGTTTCTATGATTATATCATTTATAACGGCGCTACAGCGGGAACTACCAACACTGTAATCAAAACTTCAGTTGATTCCGAGACCAACGACGGTATCGACAAGATCTCGACTTCAACTCGTACAGGTTACTATATGAAGAAGCATCTGCGTATGGATGTCAATGCTAACCCAAGCAACTCTTCTTCCAAGTTCCATTACACCGCTCGTCTGCGCTATACAGAGTTCTTCCTCAACTATGCAGAGGCTGCCAACGAGGCATGGGGACCCACAGGAGCCGGCTCAAATGGCTATTCTGCTTACGACGTCATTAAAGCACTCCGTAGCCGTGCAGCCCTCGGTCTTGAGAATGGAGATGAGTACCTGGAGTCTGTAAAGGGCAATAAGGAAAAGATGCGCGAGCTTATCCGCAACGAGCGCCGTCTTGAGCTTTGCTTCGAAGGATTCCGTTTCTACGACCTACGTCGTTGGAAAGCAAATCTTAATGAGTCGGTAATGGGTATTCATATCGATGGCGGTGTCCACACTCCTTTCACTGTTGAGACTCGTAATTACAAAGATTATATGATCTATGGTCCTATCCCTTATTCTGAGGTGCTTAAATTCGGCAATCTTCAGCAGAACATGGGGTGGTAACATTCTCTCTCTTAACTAAATATTCATAATGACTAAAATGAAAAAATCGATTTTCTCAATATTCGCCATGGGTCTCCTCTTTGCAGGATGTCACAATGGTAATATCGAACACCCCGATTACGAATATCAGACCATCTCGTTTTCATATCCTAATCCGGTGCGTACTATCACTCTCGGATATGAGGCAGACGTGGATAATACCAACGACAACCTTCATAAATTCATGATTAAGGCTGTCCTTGGTGGTGTCAATGAGAACCGTTCTGACCACGAGGTCACTTTCCGCGTGGCAGACGAGCTTTGCGACAATCTCTATTTCGAAAACGGAGAACCAGTGCTCCCAATGCCGGCTTCCTATTATACTATCGCTACCGATAAGATGGTGATAAAGAAAGGTGATGTATTGGGTGGTGTGGAAGTTCAGCTCACCGACGAATACTTCAAGGATCCCAAAAGTGTCGATGTCAACTATGTAGTTCCTTTGGTTCTTGTAAATGGCACTGATTCTATACTTCAGGGTAAGCCTAAGGATGGAGTAGCTAATCCTTCTCGTCTCAATGCAGATGACTGGTCGATCAAGCCGAAAGACTTTACTCTCTATGCAGTGAAGTATAAAAATAAATACGACGGTTGCTGGCTCAGCAAAGGTGTAGATGAGATTGACGACAACGGTGAGAAGAGGACTGATGACCGTAACGTTCAGTACTGGGAAAAGGCTTCTCTTCGCTATCTGAAGACAAAGGCTCTCAATCAAGCTACTTATACTATGTCGTTCGATATGCCTATTATCAATAAGAAGGGTAAGAATGACGAGGTTCACATTGATTGCGAGATGCTTCTTACTTTTGATGATAACGGCAATATTACGATCACCTGTGATAACGAAGAAGTAGAAGTTTCCGGTTCCGGCACATGGAAGGAACTTGGTGAGCCCAAGGCATTCGGCGATCGCGACCGCGACCTCATTACTCTGAACTATAGCATTCGTTTTGAGTACATGAAGCATGTCCCCAAGAAGACAATGGCTTACTATGAAATCAAGACCAACGAGAAAATGGTGCTTCGTGACCGTCAGAACAAGCAGGAATGGTTCAACTACGAGCTTAAGTAATCTCATTTAAGTATCGGCAGACTCCTCTTCACCGGGGAGTCCGCCGGATACAAAAATCAAAGAAATGACAATGAACAGTTATATTAAATTAGGAACGCTTGGAGTCCTTGCCCTCGTAATGACGGGTTGTGCTGATACTACTGTCGAATACTTCCCGGTAGAGAAGCCACAGAGCGTCATCGATTATGAGTATCTCAACGAGTATGGACCTCTCAAAAGCTATATAGACCGTCAGGCACATCCCGGTTTCCTTCTTGGCACCGGTGTCGGAGCCGGTGATTACCTCAATAAAGGCCTCATCTATCGTGTGACAAACAGCAATTTCGATCAGATGACTGCAGGCAATGAGATGAAGTATGCCTCCATCGTTCAAGATGACGGCACAATGGATTTCACTACAGTTGAGAATTTCGTTGCTGCTGCAGAGGAAGCCGGAATGCAGATCTATGGACATACCCTTCTATGGCATGCTCAGCAGAATGCCACATGGCTCAAGAGCTGTATCGCGGATCTTGTAGATGATGAGGAAGGTACAGTCGCTCAGAAGCAGTATAAAATTCTCGACGCTGAACTCGAACGCTGGATAGAAGGCATGATGAATGCCACTCGTGGATATGTTAAGGCATGGGATCTTATGAATGAAGGCCTTGATGATACAGGGGGAGATATTCCTTTGAAGACTACTCCAGAAAAACCAGGGGCACAGGATTTCTACTGGCAGGATTACTTGGGTGAGAATTATGTCCGCAATGCTGTGAAATATGCTCGTAAGTACTACGCTCAGCAGGAAGGAGCCAATCCGGCCGATCTCAAGCTTTTCATCAATGACTATAACCTTGAGGCTGCCTATAACAACAACGATAAGGCCAAGAGCCTTGTCAACTGGATTAAGAAGTGGGAAGCTGATGGCGAGACTAAGATTGATGGTATTGGAAGCCAGATGCATGTAAGCTATAGTTGTAATCCTACCGAGCAGAAACGTCGTGAGGATGCAGTGGTGAATATGCTTAACATTCTCGCTAATTCCGGCAAACTCGTACGTATCACTGAACTCGATATGGGTATTGATGATGCTGAAGGAGAGGCAATTAACACTGCTGATGTGACTCTGGAACAGCATAAAGCGATGGGCGAATACTACAAGTTCATTATATCGAAATATTTCGAGATTATACCACCAGCTCAGCAATATGGTATCTGCCATTGGGCTCAGACCGACGCAAACGCGAAGAGTGGGTGGCGTGGAGGCTGCCCGATTGGTCTCTGGACAGAGTATAATGCAGCTGCAGGATCAGGCTTCAGTCGTAAACCGGCATACGGCAGCTTCTGCGAGGCTCTCGCCGGCAAGTAAATCGGATTCTTCAATTGCATAGTGAAAAGTCGTATCGCATGAATGCCACGCGACAAATAATTATGCATTATGCATTATTAATTATGCATTTATAAAAAAATTGAAACAAGGGGCTGAATACCCCTTGTTTCACCCCAATTTTTAGTTAACCATAATTATTAATCAAAATCAAAACGCATGAAGAAATTTTTTCTTTCAATGCTGGCTCTTGTCGGTTTGGCAGGAGTGGCAGTTGCCCAGGAAGTAGTGGCAACTGTTGACTACAGCAAACTTAGGGAATATCCCTATGGAGAACAACAATTCACGACAGTTATTGAAGGTGGAGTGTTGATTCTTACAGATGGTCATGATTGGCCGCAGTGTACAATTATTGCTGATGTCCCAATGGAGGCTAACACCACCTACACAGTTACAGCTGCGATGAAGGGTAGCAAGAAGGGTGCAGCCAATCTTGTATTCGGAAACTGGGGTCATGAGTTTTACAATGCTTCAGCTCCCCTTTCGTTCACAGATAAATGGGAGAAATGTTCTACTGTGATAAATGTAACTGACGATCCGGCAGAACTTGGTATGGTCCGCATGCAACCTAATAACTATGCTGATGTGATGGAAATTGCATGGGTAGTAGTAAGCAAAGGAGATGCAGAACCTGAATCTACTCCATTGATGCCTGTTGATCTTGACAGTGCAGAGGAAGTTGCATACGTTAACTTCACAGAGCTTGGCTCATATCCTTTCGATGGAGAGAGTGTTGAATTCAAAGATGGAGTGATTGTCAATACAGGTGATGACATTTTCAATGTAATGGAAGGTCTCACACTCGAACCTGAATTGGACTATGGAATCATTGCAAGAGTTAAGGCTACATCTGATGTCAAAGTAGGCGTGTCTATGGGTGACTGGGGCGTAATGGCTGATGGTGATTTCGTTGCATACGACGCTTGGAACCAGGTTATCGTAAGATTGGGTCTGGCTCCTGTTGACGAGGAAGGTAAGATTCCTGAGAACAGCTTCGTCATGTTCTCTCCGGAAGATGGCTTTGACGGCACTATTGAAGTGGAATGGGTAAAACTCGTTTATTTCGTAGAGCCTGAGCCGGAACCAGAACCTGTATATAAGACTGAATGGAGCTATGTCCTCGATGACCTGACAGGAGAAGACGGTCCTTGCTCCAACGTTTATACTCGTATCGGTGAAGTTGGCGCTTGGGAAGACGTAGAAGCTGGAGTTTGCGAAGGTCCTGATGGTGTAGGCAAGGTATTCTATGCTGACGTTAAGGCACATCCGGTGCCCGCGGAAGGTGAAGAAGATCCAATCCCTGACCACCACACTCAGTTCTTCGTACAGTATCCTGAAAATATGTTCCATGTTGGTGATACACTGAAGATCAAGTTTGACTACTATTCAACTGTAGAACGTCGCGTTGACACTCAGTCTCACCTTACTGCCGGTGACTATATTATGTGGCATTTCATTGGAACATTCACTGCTAAACCCGAATGGCAAACTTATACTGCAGCAGTTGAAATTACTGATGAACTCGTAAATGGTGATGGTGAACAGGGCTGTATCGCTTTCAACCTTGCTACATACGATAAGAATGAAAACGATCCAAGCCTCAGCGTTGGTAAGCCTGAAAGCATCTTCTATATGAACCACATCACTATCGAAAAGGGTGAAAGAGTTCTCGTTGAAGGTGAAGAACCTGTTCTCACATGGCAGTCTATCATCAATAACGGTAATGCAAACGAAGGCTCAAGCGAAAACATTATCGCGCGTGTTGATGGTAACGATGACGCGGCTCCTGTTGTAGACAATCCTGCTGGTGAAGGTAAAGTTTATGAATGTCCTATAGTTGCTAAGACTGAAGGTATCGAAGACTGGACTTCTCAGTTATTCATCAAGTTCAATCAAGCTCTCGAAGAGGGTACTAAGGTTAAGGTAAGCTTTAGCTACTATAGCTCAAACGATCGCACCGTTCAAACTCAGGCTCATGGCGCTCCGGGCAACTACCACCACTGGGATTTCCTCGGCAACCTCGAGGCTAAACCTGAATGGCAGTCATTTGAGAAGACCGTTACTATCAGCGCTGAGCAGGCAGGTGGCGACGGTTGCCAGGCTATCGCATTCAACCTCTCTACTTCAGAAGAGGCAGGTATGTTCTACATCAATAATGTTGTAGTTGAAGCTGAACTTCCCGCTGAAGGCGATGCAGTTGAAGAAATTGAAGTTGCTCCTGCAGCTGTTGTTGTGGCTCCTGCAGGTGTCTACAACCTCCAGGGCGTGAAGGTAGCTGATTCTATCGACGCTGTTACTGTTCCTGGTCTCTACATCACTAACGGTAAGAAAGTTATCAAGAAATAAGCTATTTATTTCATATTAATCCACCCGGGGCGGGAATACCCCGCCCCGGGCTTTCATTTACCAAAGCCTCTAACAGTCCTTAAAGACCTTAAGGTCCTTAAAGACTTTAAAGACCTTTAATTTCCATATTCTATCCAACTTCTTCATGAAATCCTTAACTCTAACTTTTCTCCTCTTCTCTTTAGGCATAAATTGTGCTTTCGCAGCGAATCCCGCTGAAGGCACTACCGCTTCCACAAATGTCCCGGAAGCTGCATATCCCTGTGTCGCTCCTGATTCAAAAGCCACTTTCAAACTCCATGCTCCGGATGCTAAGGATGTAAAGGTGGATATATGCGGCAAGAAATATGATATGGTGAAGGATGAAAACGGCGTTTGGTCTGCTACTACAGATCCTCTCGTAGAAGGATTTCATTATTATTTCCTCGTAATTGATGGTGTGTCGGTCATTGACCCCGCATCGGAGACTTTCTATGGCTGTGGCAAAGAGTGCTCAGGTATCGAAATCCCTGAATCTCAGGAGGCTGCGGCTTATTATACATTTAATAAAGACATTCCTCACGGACAGGTGAGGGAATGTAAATACTATTCAAACACAGAAGGCAAGCAACGCCGATGCTTTGTCTATACCCCTGCAGAATACGAGACTAACCCTAATGCCAAATATCCTGTGCTTTACCTACAGCATGGTATGGGTGAAGACGAGACCGGATGGTCAAAGCAGGGCATGATGGCCAATATTCTCGACAATGCAATTGCTTCCGGCAAAGCAGTTCCGATGATTGTCGTAATGGACAATGGTAACTGCAGCCACATTTTCGGGTCACGTAAAGGGGAGACGATGGAGCAGTTTGGCGCTTCGTTCACTCCAGTTATTCTCAACGACCTGATCCCTTATATTGAAAATACTTTCCGTGTCAAGACCGACCGTGAAAACCGTGCTATGGCAGGGCTTTCATGGGGCGGCAAGGAGACGTTCGACATAACTCTCACCAACCTCGATAAATTCTCTCACATCGGAGCATTCAGTGGTGCTCTATTCGGGCTTAATGGCAATCTTGAAAATGCCTTTGATGGAGTATTCAAAGATCCCAAGAAATTCAATGATAATGTTAAGGTCCTCTTCCTCAGCATGGGCTCTGAAGAAAACTTCGGCGCCCCCCAAATCAGCAAAGCTCTGACAGACTTAGGCATCAACAACACCTACTTCGAATCCCCCGGAACCCACCACGAATGGCTAACCTGGCGCCGCTCCCTCAACGAATTCCTCCCCCTCCTCTTTAAGTAATAAAGCATGCTCCGCATGC